>CAYZXV010000065.1:0-7513 GCA_964482525.1 uncultured Rhodospirillaceae bacterium
TGATAGTGAGAAAAACACGGTAGCGCGCTCGTCGTGTCGCAACGATTACAACTAAGCCCCTTCACTCCCCCACCAAATCCACCGACTGCATTGGGGAGAGGCGGGTGGGGGCGGTCCACTGGCCGCTCCTAAGCCTTGCGGTTAGGACCACATAATCCGGCCCGACCGACAGGATGCGGAAGGGGGCTGTGGTCTCGTTGCTTAGGTTCTTTTCATTCAAAGGTCTGTCCCCAGTCCCCTGGATCCCCGCTTTCGCGGGGATGACAATGTCTAGTTGATTTTCGGTGTTTACCTTGGGTTCCTGCATGGGTTCGGCGCGACGGGTCGCCGGGAAGTCAGTGTCTATGGTGATGCCCGGCGGCTCCAGATCATTTGTAAGCGGCACGGGGATGACATCATTTGTCGGGGTGCTGCGGATGGCCGTGTCTTGCTCCGTCCATTTCTTGCCTTGGATCCACACCGTCCAATCCTCTGGTCCCCAATAGACGAGGCTTTCGAGCGTCAGGCGGCCTGAGGCCTGCGCAGATGATATGGGCAGGCGGCGGGCTGCGGACTCGATGGCGGCAGCGTGCTCCCGGTCGAAAAAAAGTGAAGGCGCGGGGGGGCTGCCCATGCCGTGCCGTATTGGCTTTTGGGCGGCTTGCGCCGGGCCCAGCGATGTAAGCAAGAGGGGCAGGATAAGCGCGGTTGACCGGAGCAGGGGGGCAGCGCGATGTCTCACTGCGCCTCCGCGTTCGCAAGCCATAGAAGCTCTGCTTTCATATGAAGATTGAGCGCGGGGATTTGTGTCTCGCCTTCGGTGGCTGTCTCTTGGGGCGGTTTTGTGGCAAGCGGCGTGATTGAAAGGCTGATCAGCGTCATCTTGCCCTCAACCCCCGCTAGTTTTTCAAGGAACGAGAAGACATGCCCATCATGCGGCGCATCGGCTTCGATCGTCAGGCGGCTTTGCACAACCCCGCGAATACCCGCAAAGGCTTGGCCGCCATCCCATGGCTGAAAAGGGGCCAGCGTATATTGCATATGAGTAAGCCTTGCTGTCCCCGCCATGGCTTCAAGCTGTTCGGCAAGACGTGCGCGGGACATGGGGGCAAGGAGACGCTCGACCTCCTCTGGCGATATAGATTGGCTTAGCGTGAGGGCGGCTTGCGCATCTTCGCGCAGTTGGTCAAGTTGTTTGGCCAACGCGTCGCGCTCTGTCGTCAGGATCGTGCGGCGTATCTCAAGATGCTCGCCATAACTTCGGACGAGCGGCGGAGCCAGGGTCAAGAACGCGGCGAGTCCAGCCAGCGCAATGATCCAACGTTTGTGATCACGCCACTGACGAGGCCTGTCGGGCGGCAACGGGATCATGGGCTCGCCTCCTTCCTAATCTCAAACGTGATTTGTTTGAGATTATCTTGTGGTGATGTCCCAGAGGCATTCGTGATGGTTTGATTGGCTAGCGCTGTGTTTGTGTCTGACAAAAGGTCTATCCTTGTGTTGGGAGGCAAGGCACGGCGCATGGCTTCCTTAGCTTTGTCATAGGGTCTTACCGTTGCCAAAGGATCGGGCGTGAACGCATGAGTTGGGTTAACCGCAAACGTTAGCCGTCCTTCTTGCCAATCGAGATGCGCGAGGCGTAGGCCCTCTGAATCCAAAACGGGCCTTAGGGCTGAAAGCCACAAGGTAAGCTCTGACTCTTGTCGCTCAAACAAGCGGCGACGTTCCATAGCCAAACGTAAACGGTCGAGTGGAGTGGTCGTTGCCGCATGCTCTCTGCGATGACGTACAAGGTCATTCTGAAGTTGGGTAACATCGCCCTTAATCTGTGAAAAGCGATGGATATGACTAGCTAAAAGAAAAGACTCATGGGCAGTTCCAGCGCCGGATAACAGTGTAAGTACGATAAGAGCAGCGATTACCCCGCGCCTCACGACTGCATGGAACATTTCTAATCTATAGGATTCTTTGACAAGCTCAACGCTAAGGGAACGTTTACAAGCCCCTAGCCAAAGAAGGTGGATAAAATCCGCGTGAGGTTCGTGTTTCTCCGGAACAAATGGAAAATGAAGGTGCATCGCTGCTTCGTGTGGGGTGAACAGCTTACGCTCACTTACGTCAAGAGGCGTGGCGTTAAGAGCATCTTGAATAGACTGAGGGACAATACCGATAAGAAAGAGTGGTTCATCAGCGCCCAGACCTAAGCGAGCTAAATAATCACGCGTTGCTTTGATGTCGAGTGCAATCATTGAGGTCATGTAACCAACGCTCGTTGCTTCAGACAGGAGGGGTGTAAGACGTGTGAAAACAAACGCGCCATTATTGGTTACTGTGTGTCTAATACCACCAGTTCTGTGGAAGGACAGCAAAAGAGACCAACCAGCACTGGTTTCAGGGACGAGTTGTTTACTTAATCCTGTGCTTTCAATGGGGAGTAGCCCAATTGTGCCCGAAGGGTTGGGAAGCTTTCCTAGTCTCTGTGCCCACAACGCAAGGGGCCCTGTTTCTTTAGCAGAAAGAAGTAAAGCGTGTCTTTCATCGATGGTAAGAAAGCCACGATGTGAATGGTCATAAAAACACTCACGGAGATGGCGAAGCAGAAGGCGTTTCCTATCAAAGATAGAAAGTCCTGGAGGTATCTCATCTACTTTATATGATTGATCCGGGCCATCATATACAAGGATAATGGGATGCTCTGGATGCTCCGTGAATTGCTCGATAAAGGGGGTGACGAGTTCATCCTCATGACCTTCGCAAATAAGGGGAAAAAGGTCGTCCAATTCCTGGGGAGGAAGCAAAGCTTCGCCCGTGTCGCCAATGAGGAGTATAAAGGATCGCTCAAGGTCAATCATAACCTATTATATCCCCTGTGTTAACGGCGTAAGCGCCCCGTAGACAGGTCCAAGAACAGCAAGAACAATCCAAACCATGATAGCGCCAACCGAAATAGTTAAGGATGGTTCCAATATATCAATTGTTCGGGAAAGAGACTCTTTTGCCTCTGTTTCAAGTAAAGAAGAAGCAGATTTCATGGCATGTGGTATCGTACCGCTTCTTTCGCCGATCATCAACATGTGAACTGCCATAGGTGGTAAAAGAGGGACCATCGCTGTTGACAAGGGAGTGCCGTGTTCAATCTTCACAGAGGCTTCTTTTAGGCTAGCAGACAGATAGGAATTGTTTAATGTGCCAATAACACTTTCAAAAACGTCCATAATCGGAACACCTTTTATTAAGAGCAAACAAAAGCCTCGCATCATTCGAGCAAGCGCAAAATAGTTAACAATGCGGCCAATAATTGGCACGGATAAGGTTAAACGATCAAAGTATAACAAGGTTATGTGACTCTGGTTCTTTAAAATAAAAATGATTAGGGTCAGTATGACCAAAATAGCTGGAAGAGACCACCATACAAATGAAAAAAAGGAAGACAAAGAAAGAAGAAGACGAGTGCCCATGGGAAGGTCCATGTTTAGGCTAGCAAGAAACTCAGTAAGGGATGGCATGACATAACTCATCATAAATAGTATTACGGCAAAGGTCACAGAAAGAAGGAAAAGAGGGTACCTGATAGCTTTCGTGGCTTGTTTTTTAATTTTATCATTCCATTCTAAATATTCTGCAAGAGCTCCAAAGGTGCCAGAAAGATCACCTGACGACTCTCCTGCTTTTAAGAGAGCAAGAAAAACAGGAGAAAAAAGCGACACGTGCTTGCTGAATGCCTGCGTTATGGATTTTCCATTTTCAAGGTCTATGTGAATTGTATCAATAATTGACCTTATATGATGGTGATACAAGCCTTGTCCAACAAGGTGAAGTGTTGTTCGGATGTCAACACCAGCCTTTAATAGTAATTCTATATGTTTGCAAAGATGCGCAAGATTGTGTGTCGATGGTGCGTATTGATGGGAAAAAAGCTGCCATGTATGATTGCGAGCTAATGAAGGTTTTGACGAGATTAGGTCAAGGTTCATGCGTTTAAGAACTGTTGCAAGTTCGCGTTCGTCTTGAGCGACAATATAGCCCTTAGTTAGTTGACCGGATATGGTATGCACGGCGCGGTAGGTAAATGATGACGTCATTGGTGTCTGCCCTGCGTGTATGTTGAGATATCCACAGAGCGTTTCAGATCGCAAAACGAGATTTCGTGATTACGCACTCGATCTAAACCATCTTCTTGGATGCTTCTAAAGCCTTGTTGACGTGCTGCCGCAATTAGGTCAGTGAGGGGTGCCTTGTCAGCAATCATTCCAGTTAGATCAGAAGTCATCGGGATGGCCTCTGCAACAACAGTTCGCCCCTGCCTGCCTGTGTTAGAGCATTCTTTGCATCCATCACTGATTGCGACATGTGTGCAATCGTTGCCTAGAAGATGTTTCTGTTCATCTGTTGTTTTTTCTAATCGTTTGCATGCTGGACATAAACGTCTTACTAAACGTTGTGCAACAAGTCCGCAAAGATGACCAATGAGTAGTCGTGGATTAAGGCCAAGATCCATCAGCCTTGGAAGAGCTCCAAGAGCATCGCTGCAGTGAAGCGTCGAGAAGACTTGATGGCCTGTCATGGCTGCGCGCAGAGCCATTTGAGCGGTCTCGTTGTCTCTAATCTCACCGATAAGGATAATGTCAGGGTCCATGCGTAAGAGACCACGTACGCCGGCAGCAAATGTTAAGCCTTGCTGATCCTGAATTGATGTTTGACGCACATTGTCTAAATGATATTCAATCGGATCTTCAAGTGTTGCAATGTGCACGTCTGGCGTATTTAGGCTTGATAAAATCGAGTATAGTGTTGTTGTTTTACCACTTCCTGTTGGTCCTGATAACAAAGTCATTCCTAAAGGTTTTTGTATGATGGTTCTGACCCTTTGAAGGACTGGCGCGCTAAGGCCGAGGTTTTCAAGGTCAAGCAGGTTCTTTTTCCTATCAAGTAGACGAATAACAATCGTTTCGCCATGGATGCTTGGCATTATTGCAACGCGACAATCAATCGTCTGTCCATGATGATTAAAATGAAACCGTCCATCTTGAATGCTGCGTGTGTCGGCGATGTTCATCCCAGACATGATTTTAATGCGATGTGAGATATCAGACCAACCAGATAAATGCAGAAGTTGTTTTTGTCGCAACACACCGTCTATTCTATAACGGATTTGTAAATGAACGGCTTCGGGCTCTAAATGGATGTCTGATGCGCCCAGATGGGCTGCATCAGATACTATACTATTTACATATTTCACAACCGGATGGTCGTCATGATTTTGCACATTATCAGATTCTCCGCTCACGACAATTGGTTCAGTTGATGTAATATTTTTCTGATACCAGATCAAATAGTCAGAAATGGCATCGCGCGTTGTAATAAGAAGATGCACTGAATGAGCAATCGGAAATGCACGACGAAGACGATCAATTGTTACAACATCATAAGGGTCAGCAACGGCAATTTGCAATTTGCCGTTATGAATATTTAGCGGCAAGGCTGCGTGATTTTGTAGAAAAGTTAAAGGAATACGATGAAGAAGAGATTGGCTCTGTGCTAAATCGCTTGGTGTCGCGAGGTTAAGACCTGTTCGCGTCGATAGAATTCTTGCCACGTCGAGCTGGCTTAGGAAACCTAGACGAATTAAAATGTCGCCAAGGAGAGAGGTTTTGTTTAACCGTTGTTCCTCGAGCCCAACATGCAGTTGGTCAATGGAGATAAGCCCGGATTGAACGAGTTCTTGACCTATCATATTGTATGAGTTTGGTCGGTTTATATTCTCTTGCGTACCCAAACGGTCGGCTCTGTTAATTTCTGCAAGTTGAGCGTTTTGAGACATTCGATCACCACGTTGTTTGACAAGCGCCGTTTCCTAAATATGAGACGAGTGCATTGCGATCCAAGAACCTTAAACTATCGTCAAAATATGCCCTTGGGTCATTCGATACCGATGCATTTATAAAATCACGATCTCCGTTCGCGTTGCATCGCTCATAACCCCCATTCGTGGAACAGGGGGCTAAACTTCCTGTAAATGAGGGATGTGTATCTACACCATCATTTGCGTTAGGATCGGAATGATATGATCCATAACCATTTGCCCCATGCGATAGGACGAGAACTGCTGCTTGTGTCGTTGCGCTGCCAGGCGTTATAATATTAATTCTGTTCGAGTTCGACAAATTAGCTTGGCAGAGGCCTTTTCGACTTTCACCTTGTACGCATGGGAAAGGATCGCTTGGGAGGCATTGAGTTGTTGGAGGGGTTACACCAAAGTTGATAGCTAGCGCAGGATCTATTCGCATAGTAATCCAGCGGCCCCAACCATCTTTAGCAGTGTTCATTGGAAGTCCAAGAGAAGCAAAAGGGACGACTCCTTCAGGTTGTGTGCAAGCGCCACAGGGCAACGTAATCATATCGCCACGTACACGGCCAAAACCACCGCCAACCGTCGAAGCAGGCGTAGGGCAAGGCAGACATCCATTTGCTTGTACATAGGCAGCAGTAGCTCGTATCAAGGTATCGAGGTTCGATTGTGTTTGTTGGTTCTGCGCATATTCACGGACAAGCTTTAACGTTGGAAATATCGTAGTTATTACCATACCAACAATCACAAGAACTAGGCTCATTTCAATTAGTGTAAAGCCGTGAGAATTTTCTTGAGCTATCATGATCTACATGCGCACGCATAGTGTGAAGGTTTTATCATCGCTATATGCCTCTACCGGCGAGCCACTGCTGCTTCCAATGCCTGTATATTCGGTGCCTTGGATAGCACCTGCATTGCTTGTACCATCATCAAGACGTGCATCGATGGCTTGCGCGGCTCCGGCTGTGACTTTATCCATACACAGAGCTGTCGTTGTAAAGACACCGCTAAAAGCGCCGTTCTGAAAGCCATAAACACCACCAAATGGGTTAGGTGGCTGAACTGCGGTTGAGCCGCTTGTTACCTGATTTTTGACAAGACCAGCAGCGCGCATATGGGCCCATACTGAGCGACTTTCTGCAGCAGTTCCTGTTGTGTCAGCAGTATCAAATGAGCTTGCAGTGCCAACTTTCCCATCGTTGTTGCCGTCAGATACGCCCGTTATGCTTCCGAGTGAGGGAAAACGTGTTGACGCACTGGGATCATCGCCGGGCAGGGCCCCATAGTTTTGCGCATAGGTTTGGAATTGGGCTTGATAAGCCTGTATACCATTCACGCCGTTCGTTATACGTGCGTTTTGGATAATTTGTTGTCCCGTTAATACACCGCCGATAATTAAACCAATAATGACAAGCACGATTGATAATTCGACGAGTGTGAACCCGATGCGTTTGTTTTTGCAGTTCATTTTTTTCTCCATTCTATCACTCAGCTTTGCGCTTATGAAATTTGAGTGGTCTTGGGTCATTGTTGTATTTATCGTATAGGCCTTTGTCGGCTTGGTCAGGGGTAGCATCTTTCATTATTGTTGCTCGTAATAGAATAACGAGTTCACTCGTCTTTCCTTCATTTTCTCTAGATTTAGCCAAGTTGCCAATAATTGGAGCGGAGTCAAATGGTGGG
>CAYZXV010000066.1:0-7405 GCA_964482525.1 uncultured Rhodospirillaceae bacterium
TCCCGTCCAAGCATATACAGATTGTACCCTTGAGTGATGGGAACAAGGCTGTCCTTCTTCCCATGAGCAACAAAGAGCGGGACCCCTATGTTTCCAATCTTCTTTTCATTGTCAAAGCGGTCCCAAACAAGCAGGCGAGCAGGAACAAAGGGAAATTGAATCTCAGCCATTTCTGTAGTTGAAAGGAATGGGGCAAGGAGGATAAGGCCAGAAGCCTGCCCTTCATTTTCAATGGCCATTTGTGTCGCAACCGCGCTACCGAGAGAGTGGCCCAAAAAGACCATATCCTTTATTGTTACGCCATAAGACTGCAAACCCTTAACAAAAGCTCTTGCATCAGCATAAAGGCCTTCTTCAGTTGGAGATCCGTGGAAACCACTATAGCCTCGATATTCTGTTACGAGGAAACCGTATCCAGCTTGAATGTAAGGATAGGCCAGAGGGGCACTATTGCTAATTGTGTCAGCATTTCCATGAAAGAAGAGAAGCGTTTTTTTTCCTGGCAAGGGCGGATGAAACCATCCTGTCAAACTTATGCCATCATCGGTTGTGATGGTGAGTTCCTTGAATATGTGTGCTAGACCAACCGAAGACGGGGGCGCGTAGACTCCATTCGGGAAGAAAATGAATGACCTTTGAAAGAGGGTTAGTAAGGCGACCACAAGAAAATAGACAATGGCAATCAGTGAGAACAAGTTTCGAACGGATATAGTTGGAGACCATGAAGCAATCATATTTGTTTTTCCTTGGATGCGTTCCTTATTTAAAGCTCTAACGGTTGTTTGTACAAAAGAAAAGGATGTTTATGTGTGCTAATCTCTTCGTTTTCATGTGTTTATGTCTTAGCAAACAAACGAATCGCTAGAAGAACAAAGAATAACTTGCTTTTTTGTTCCGCCTGTGTATCAAGTAATAACACACTATCGCATTCATTTTGTGTTGAATTGCTTAGCCGCTCAAACCACAAAACAATATAAAGGACTGGCCGTGACAGCAGGTCAATTAAGTAGTATAAACATACTGTTAGTTGATGATGAGAAGCAGATACTAAAGCTTGTCTCAGATGTGCTTCGTCATCTTGGTTTTAGTGAGATCACAATTGCCCATAATGGTAGGGACGCTGTTGAGCAGATAAGTCAAAAACGTTTTGATTTTATTATTACAGACTGGCGCATGCCTGACATGGAAGGAATCGACCTTGTTCGTTTCGTCCGCAGATCGCCATTATGCAAAATGCCGCGTATCCCTATTATTATGCTGACGGGCAATTCTGAGGCTCCCTATATTCTTCGCGCAAGGGACGAAGGGGTTACTGAATATATGATTAAACCTTTTTCTGCTCATGAATTGGTAAAGCGTATTCGCTCGATCATAGAAAAACCGCGTAGTTTTATCGATTCCCCAAGGTATAAAGGCCCAAATCGCCGTTGGCATGATGTCCCCCATTCAGAGCAAGAACGCAGGAAGCGCGCAGCCTAGGTTAAGGAGAGTAATGTGAACGAGACGGAAGAGGCAATTAGAGTTTATGAACCTGACCGAAGCCTTCAAATCAAGGTTGGGGTAACCAATCTGGATCATGTGTTTACGTCGAAAGCTATTTCTGCAGCTCAGGCGGTAATTGAAGAGTCGGCGGAAGATTTTTTGAATGACAGTCTCGAGCTAATGGAGGATTTGGTCGTATCTTATCAAGCCGTCTTGAACTATCCGGCTCCAGTTAAAAATCCTTTTATATCGAAGATAGTGGATGCTTCATTTTCTTTGAAAACAAAAACAGGTCAGGGAGGGTATATCATGGCCTCCGTTCTTGCGAAGTCACTGCAACTCCACGCTGAGCAAGCAGATGTTGAAGGGTTGTCCCCCCGAACATTGGAAATTATGGGTTGGCACATTGAAAGTATTCAACAGTTCCTTTCAATGAAGTTGAAAGGAACAGGTGGCGAGACAGGTGATGCAATTCTCCGTGAACTTAGAAGAATATCTCCTTCGCAACCAAAATTATTCACGGTAGCTGATTGTTAAAATAGTTTGACGGGATAATCAGCTGCGTGCCGCATGTCCATCCAGTATCTTTGTCAAGACAACTTCTCCCCCCCAGCTTTTCACAACATCACTACCGATTACTTCTTCTTCTGAATAGTTCCCGCCTTTGATTAGAACGTTGGGGTGAATTGCCTTGATTAGGTTAACGGGAGTGTCTTCGTCAAAGACGACAACTGCATCTATATCGGTGAGTGCGGCAAGGAGAAGGGCTCGAGAACCTTCATCATAAGTTGGAGGTGTTTTATTTTTTTGTCTCAGGGTAGAGGAGTCGCTGTTAATGCCGACAATGAGACGATCGCATACTGATCGTGCTTGTCGAATTGAAAAAAGATGTCCCGCATGAAGAAGGTCAAAAACGCCGTTTGTAAAGCCGACTTTTAAACCTTGTCGTCGCCACCGTTCTGATAATTCCACAATATCTTCTGTGGCAAGGACCTTCTTTTCTGATTGGCTTGTGGTGTCTGTAAGCATGGCCTTTGTAAGATCTTCTTGAGAAACTGTGGCTGTGCCGACCTTTCCCACGACAACTGATCCAGCTAGATTTGACAAAACGGCGGCATCAGAGAGAGATAGTCCACCAGCTAGGGCAAGAGCCATAGTCGCAACAACCGTATCGCCTGCGCCTGACACGTCATAGACTTCTTTGGCTTCCGCGCGGAAATGTTGAGCCGACTCATCTTTCATAACGAGGCAAACGCCATCACCACTCAGCTTTGCAAGAATGCCATCGAAATCATATTTCTCGATCAATATGCGGGATGCTTTTTCTGCATCATCAACCGTTTTGATTTGCAAACCCGTGGCTTCGGTCAGTTCTTTACGGTTTGGGGTAAGCATATAGGCCCCTTTGTAACGGCTAAAGTCCTTGCCCTTGGGGTCAATAAGGAGCGGTTTATTATGCTCACGAGCTAACTTGATAATGGTTTGTACGACTGTTGGTGTTAAGACGCCTTTTGCATAGTCAGAAATGATGATGGCATCGCAGCCAGAAACAGACCCCTTAACGCGCTGAATCGCCTGTTCTTCCATGGCCGGGGATATCGGTAAGGCGATTTCTTGATCCGCGCGTAGTAGCTGCTGGCCGCCAGAGACATAACGCGTCTTCACGGTCGTGGGGCGTGTGTGGTCGGTTAGGATATAAGATACAACCTCTGGGGTGTTCGCAATAAGGTTCGAAAGATCATATCCAGCCTGGTCCTGACCAATGACTCCGATTATATCGACATGGCCACCCAAAGCGACAACGTTTCTTACAACGTTGCCACCCCCCCCCATAGTTGTTGCTTCGCGTTGGACGCGAATAACAGGAATGGGGGCCTCGGGCGATATGCGTTCAACGGAACCATAGACGAACCGATCGAGCATGAGATCGCCAATACAAAGAACGCGATGGCCGGTCAGTTCTTTTACTTGAGGGATAAGTTGAGCGGACATGGAAGGCGCCTTTTGCTGTGAAATGACTTATGTGGGTTGTTATGGGGCTTAGATGTAGGGGTCTTCTTTCATCAAGAAGTCTTGCACATAGATGCGTATTCCTTCTTCCAACGACGTGAATGGGGTGGTGTAGCCTGCCGCGCGAAGCTTGCTCATGTCTGATTGCGTGAAATACTGATATTTTCCACGAAGCTCTATTGGCATGTCGCGGAAGGTAATTTTTGGCTCTGTCCCAACGGCAACGTAAACAGCTTTAGCCAGATCTGCAAAACTGCGAGCCTGTCCTGTTCCCATATTATAAAGGCCGCTAACGTTCGGATTATCAAGGAACCATAGCATAGCATTACAGCAGTCGCCGACCCACACGAAATCGCGTAATTGGCCACCATCTTTATAGTCCGGGTGATGGGACTTAAAGAGAGGGAATGCTTCGCCCCGCTGGGCGAATGGAAACACCTGATGCACGACTGAGCGCATGCCGCCCTTATGGTACTCGTTCGGGCCATAAACATTGAAGAACTTGAGGCCGACGCATTGTTTTGGCCCTGATATGCCGTGTCTTTTCTGTTGGGCAATCCAACGATCAACAAGGTGTTTGCTCCATCCATACCCGTTTAAGGGACGTAGCTTGGCCAAGGCGTCGATGCTCTCATCATCTTTAAACCCTGCTTTTCCATCGCCATAGGTTGCTGCCGATGAGGCAAAGATAAGACGATTGTCATTTTGTGCGCACCACAGCCACAAATCGCGGGTGAGACGGAAGTTGCTGTTGGTAATTAGGTCGCCGTCCTTCTCTGTCGTTGCGGATATCCCCCCCATATGAATGATGGCTTCGATATTGTGCTTATGTTCCTCAAGAAAGTCGAAAAGCATTTCGGGGGCAATAATGTCCTGTAGGTCGCGTTTGGCTATGTTTCGCCATTTGTCTTCGTTACCGAGCCAATCGCATATAACAACGCGTGTGCCACGCGCATCTAAAAGCGCAGCCATATATGAGCCAATGAACCCAGTCCCACCCGTAACAACGATCATTGTTTGTTCTCCAAATGTTAATATTTGAAAGTGAGCGCATTAAAGCTTCTTGACCTCCCTTTGGCAAGCAGCTTAATCATGGTAGTTCGTGGAGTTAAGGGGAGAACCGAATGACGCGTGCTTTTATATTTCCCGGCCAAGGCAGCCAGAAGATTGGTATGGGTAAGGGATTATGGGATGCTTTCCCTCAGGCCAAAGACGTTTTTGCTGAGGTTGATGACACGTTAAGCCAGAAGCTTTCGGCCCTTATGTTTGAAGGGGATGAGAGTGAGCTTCGATTGACAGAGAACACCCAACCCGCCCTGATGGCGGTGAGTGTGGCGGCTGTGAAGAGCCTAGAGGCGTTGAGTGGCAAGAAACTCGCCGATATGGGCACCTTTGTGGCTGGACATAGCTTGGGTGAGTATTCTGCGTTATGCGCGGCTGGAAGTCTGACCCTTCGTGACACGGCCCTGCTTCTCCGTAAGCGCGGTCAGGCTATGCAAAAGGCCGTTCCCGTTGGTGTTGGCGGCATGGCCGCGCTGATGGGTGCGGATATTGACTCAGCGAAAGCCATTGCAAAAGATGCCGCGCAAGATCAGGTCTGTGTCGCTGCTAATGACAATGCGGAAGGTCAAATCGTGATCAGTGGTCACGTTGAAGCCATCGACCGTGCCTTGGCAATAGCGGCAGAGCGTGGCTTTAAACGAAGCGTCAAACTGCCGGTTAGCGCGCCGTTTCACAGCCCACTTATGGAGGCTGCGGCTGGGGTTATGCGTGAGGCGTTGGCGGCGGTATCTCTTCAGGCACCGATGTTGCCCATCATTCCAAATGTTAAGGCTCAGGCTGTGCAAGATCCCGAAGAAATTCGTCGTTTGCTCGTTGATCAGATTTGCGGCGCGGTACGCTGGCGCGAGAGTGTTCTTTATATGAAAGATCAAGGCGTCGGGCAGCTTGTGGAGTGCGGCGCAGGTAGTGTGCTCACGGGGCTAACGAAGCGCATTGACAAATCAATCACAGGCGTTTCTTTGCAGACGCCACAGGACATTGAGACTTTTTTGAGCGACTTGGCTGTATCGGTTTAAGGCTCATGTGTAGAACTTTATCATTGGAAAGGAAGGCCCATGTTTAATCTAACTGGAAAGAACGCCTTGATCACCGGTGCGGCAGGTGGCTTAGGCACAGTGATTGCCAAAACGCTAGCAGCACAAGGCGCACGGCTCGTGCTTTCTGATATTCGCCCTGAAGGCGTTGAGGCTTTGAATGCCGAATTGGGCGGAGGCCATGTCACGGTTGTTGGAAATCTGACAGAACCGACAGCTCCAGCCGCGCTTTTAAAAGAGGCAGAAGACAAACTTGGTGGCGGCGTTGATATCCTGATCAATAATGCCGGACTGACCCGTGACGGTCTTGCCATGCGCATGAAGGACGAGGACTGGGATCTTGTTATGAATGTAAACCTTTCTGCGGCATTTCGTTTCTCGCGTGCAGCGCTAAAGGGCATGATGTCGCGCCGCTGGGGTCGCATCATCAATATTGCCTCGGTTGTGGGTGTGATGGGCAACGCTGGACAGGCAAACTATGCTGCGTCAAAGGGAGGTCTTATCGCCATGAGCAAATCGTTGGCGCAGGAAATGGCGCCGCGCGGCGTAACGGTCAACTGCATTGCGCCGGGCTTTATCGTGACGGCTATGACCGACAAACTGAACGACGAGCAGAAAGGCAAGATGTTGGCTAATATTCCGCTTGGCTATCTGGGCGAGCCGAAAGATGTGGCCCATAGCATTGCCTTCTTGGCGAGTGAAGAAGCGCGCTATATCACTGGCCAGACCATACATGTTAACGGTGGCATGATTATGGTATGATGGCAGAGGTGGATACTCAGATGTCCACCGAACTCATCCTTATTCGCAGTAAGTCACGCAAGCGAACCGTCGCGCTTCACGTCGAGCCTGACGGAAGCTTGCGTGTCATGGCGCCTATGCGAACATCGGTGGCGTGGATCAATGCCTTTATTGCGGAAAAGGCCGCCTGGATTGAGCGGCGGCGTCATATCGTTGCGACGCGAAAGGAAGCCAAATCATTTATCGCAAATGGTGGAAAAGTACCCTTCATGGGCAAGGACATAAGGCTCGTTTTTCTTCCCATTTCGAATGGTGTTATAGGTGTTACTTTTGACGAGGATATGGCAACGCTTTCAATGACCCTCCCGGATAAGGATCGTGAGGCTGAGGCCAGAACAGAACTGATTCTTTGGTATAAAAGCCAAGCGCGTCGAGTTATCCCTCAACGTGTGGCTCAATGGGTAGGGATAACCGGGCTAAAACCTTCACGTGTTCTTTTATCAAACCCAAAACATCAGTGGGGCAGCTGTAATGCAAAGAACGAGATACGCTTGAATTGGCGGTTGATTGCCGCCGACCCCGATTTGATAGATTACATCATTGTCCACGAGCTTTGCCATGTTCGGTATAAAAGTCACGGGATGAGGTTTTGGGGGTTAGTGGAGAAAATTTTACCCGATGCGAAAGAGCGGCGACGTTCGTTAAGAAAATGGGAGAGAACTTACGCTCCCTCCCACTTTCCGTGATGCTGATATTTCGGGTGACTTGTCGTATGGCCCGGTGCTCAAGGTTTATTCGGTAGCCACAGTTTCGTCGTTTTCGGCACCGACAAGCATCGCCTCTGCGACTAAGCCAGCATTTGTGCGAATTTTGGCTTCTATAGCGGCAGCCATTTCGGGATTGTCGCGCAAATACTGTTTGGCGTTCTCGCGGCCTTGGCCAATGCGTACGCCATCATAGGAATACCATGCGCCGGATTTCTCAACGACTTCGGCCTGTGTACCAAGGTCGATAAGTTCGCCCATTTTCGAGACGCCCTCGCCATACATGATATCAAATTCGACAACGCGGAAGGG
>CAYZXV010000067.1:0-7402 GCA_964482525.1 uncultured Rhodospirillaceae bacterium
TGTCGTCACGGGTAATTATGGCGTGAATTGGCGCTATGATGGCGTGACCATCCATATATCCAAGTATGAAACACGCGTCTTTATGATTGAGGCATTGCCAGGTAATCAAACAATTAAAGATGGACTCAAAGAAGATACAGGGGGGGGCTCATCTTCTGCGTCGACGGGACAAGGCGGGGGCAGCTATAGCATGGGGGCAACCAACTCCCTTCAACAATCTTCTGAAATGAGTGTCGAAATAAAAGTTTGGGACGATCTGAACCAGACTCTTTCAAGCATCCTTGGTGGTGTCGGCTCAGTTGTCTTAGCCCCTTCATCAGGCACCGCAACAGTGACAACAACGCCAGAAATCATGGCAAGGGTTGCTAAGTTTATAGAGGAGGAAAACAAGCGGCTGTCACGGCATATTGGGATCAATGTCGAGATTTATGCGGTGAATCTAAGCGAATCTAGTGATTTTGATGTTGCTGTTAGTACGGCTTTTCAAAAGTTAAGCCATGCATTTGGGGCGAACTTCTCAACGGTGACGGGCGCGGCGACAGACCTTGCGGGTGCAGGAAAGCTGTCAATGGCTATTCTTGATCCAGATCGGTCTGGCCAGGTGACAAGCATTTTCCAGGCCTTATCGTCTGTTGGGGACACAACCCGTGTTTCTCAATTCCCGTTGACAACTTTGAATAACAGAACTGTTTCGCGAAGAGTTGGTCGTGATCGGACCTATGTTGCGGCTCTTGCGAATAGCGAGTCCACGGCTTCGACTTTCTCAAGTAGCACAGTAACGCCTGGCACGATCCGAGAAGGTTTTTCTCTGCAACTTACCCCGCGTGTTTTAGAGGATGGGCGAGTTCTGATGCAGTATTCGTTCAGCCTGGTTGATATCATTACCATGCGGGATTTCGATACGGGGTCTGGCAAAATCCAGCTTCCTGAAACGGCGAGCCGTGTTTTCATTCAGCAGGCAATGCTGCGAAGCGGCGCAACGTTGATCATTGGCGGGTATGATGATGAGCAGATTGCTCAGCTTTCGAATGGTCTTGGCAGCCCATATAATTATTTCTTGGGCGGCGGGTCTTCGAATACCAATACACGGACGATGATGTTTATTGCGATCACGCCCCAAGTTATTGAGGCCCCCAAAGCGGAGAATCTTTAATGACCGCTGGCGTTGTCACCATTGGCCGCAAACAGTATGTTTGTGGTCTGTACTGGGAAAACAGCCCCAGCCGCAGCGTTTCTCAGGTGGCCAAAGAGGCTGCGAAACAGCCGGGGAATCCGGCTGATTACTATGCGGTTCGTGCAGGAAATAAGCAGGGTCGTGTGCCTCAGTTTGGTCTTGTGGCGGCTGCGCTTGGGGTACGAAGTGGTTTACCTTCTTTGGCTGGATGCCTTGCTAACCAGCAGCCAGGATCCTGGATTGGTGCATTCAAATTTCGCGAAGGTGTTGCGGTTGTTACTATCCGGGATGATTTGATTGTCCCTGATGGCGATCGCTTTTTTATGGACGAAGCGGAAGCCCGTGATCACCTTTATCAAGAAATGGGAATAGGTGGGTTCCAGAAGATCTATGCTCCCGAGTCTTGGGGCATTCCCGGCGGTGATACTATGCCGGTTACTTTGCTGCTGAATGAGCGCACGGATGTTAGGATCCACGCCGTCGCTCTTTCAAAAAAAGCAAAGACAGCCATGGCAATTGGCTTTGGGTTGCTGGCGACAATGCTTGCAGTTGGTTGGTATATCCAAATGAAGCAAGCTGAAGAAGAAATGCTTCGTGCTCAACAGCTTGCAGCAGTTGAACGGATGCGTATTGAGGCAGAGCGCATCGCTGGAATATCGAAAAAAGTAGAATATCCCCCCCCCGAAAGGATTTGGGAAAAACGCCCGAAACCCCTTGATATTGTTAAGGCTTGCGTGAAAGCCCTTGAAAAGGTTGACGCAACGGTCGCTGGGTGGGATATCACGGGTTATTCATGCTCAGGCTCTTCGCTTCAAGTCCGTTGGGCAAGGCGTGGCGGATTTTCAAAATTGCCTGAGGGGGCAGAACCGTCGGACACAGTTTCTCAGGCTACAAGCTCAGTTTCCTTTGAGCCTTTGCCTGTGCGTGGGGAAGAGTTGCTCCTTGACCCGGGCAAAGTCGTGGACCGCTATTTGCTTCAAAGCTGGCCAGGGACCTTAAAAAAGGAACCAGACCCACCGCCACCGCCGCCTCCTCCTGGGCACAAGGGAGAATGGAATCCCCCCCCCCCACCATGGATTAAGCGTTCTTTTACCCTTACTGTTCCAGTATTGCCGTGGCTGTTGCCTGATTATCTTGGAGATTTGCCCGGAGTGGTTATCGAGTCCATGAGTTCATTGGGGAATGGCACTGGATCAAACAGTTCGTGGAAGGTTGAAGGAGCCATATATGAAAACCGCCGTTAAATTTCTCCTTTGCACTTTGCTTGGGATCGGGCTGTTGCCCTCTGGAGCCTTGGCCCAAGGTGTGGCTGTCTCAACTGGTACAGTTGGCGTTTCGGTTCAACAATCGGCAGATTCGATAAAAGTACCTGAAACGGCCATAGCCACCTCTGGTTCGAAGACTTCTCAAGAAGAGGATGACGGTGTAGACGCGTTTGCGACCTCGCCTGAGGTGCCTCCTTCGGTCAAGGGCGTTGTAAAGAAATTAAGCCATGCCACAAAAGATGTGACGCTTGAGGATTTAAATGCAGCGCGTGAAGCGGTGGCAAAGCTGGATATTTTGATTGATATAGAAAAGAGGCTCAATGACTTGTTGTCAATTCGGCAAGAGAGGGAAGAGAAAGTAGGAGCTATTACAGCTGCGCTTCCTGATACAGCGCTTGCTCCGCCGCCATTGGCCGCTCCCCCGCAGGGTATAACCCAATCGGCGCCAATCCCAGCTTTACCAAATGTGCCTTCTGCGGCGTCGGCTTCAGCAGCGTCCAACGAGTCGCTGTTGGATGTAACACGTATTATCGGCGCGTCTGGACGGTATGTGGCGTTAGTTAAGGATTCGGATGGGACGGAGAAACAAGTTCGAGTAGGGGACACGATTGCGGATGGTTCTTCCGTGACTGAAATTTCAAAGCAGGGCGTGACTCTGGCACTTGAAGGGTCAAAGAAAAGGACCGTTCAAGTTAAAGATGTTGGTACAGTGTTTAGCGTCCGCTAGGAACACTGTCTGACGGGCGTAGTAAAACCTTCATCAAGAGGTGGCCGGTTGATAGCGGCAGATCGACGGGTCTGGTCGCAGTTGGCGATTGTTGAAAAATGGTGCAAGCGACGTGTGGAATATTCTTGACGATCTAAAAGATAAAGTTGGGTCTGTCTTGCAGGTCAAGTCAGAAAAGCCGGATTTGCGTCAAGAAACAGAGTTTGAAAGAAACTCTCGCGCACCCCTTCCGAGTAAGGCGCCGCCGAAGAAACCGGCTGCATCGCGTGGTGGAGCTATGACAAAATCTGTCTCCTCAAAACCGGAGCTTCCCGCCTCCGCTGAAAAAAAGAATGAAGAGAAAAATGAGGATACGGCGGAGCATGCCCAAAGCAAAAGCGCCATCACCCCAGAGGAGCCGGAGCGTGTTGTTGTTGAAGACGAGCGCAGCCTTGCGGCGAGTGGTGGCCTTACCTTTTCTGGCGAGGTTTTGACAACGGAGGACGGCAAGCTCAAGGTTCCTGATGACTCGCGAAGTTTCTGCGTGTTATTTGACAATGGAATGTGGTTGGTCAGTGCCTCACACCGTTTGTCGCCGCTTGTAACCTCTGTGGAGCAAATGGCTCGGCGCAACGGGTATAAGATTGACAAACCGCGTTATGTTACGCCGAACATTATTCGTTCGGCCTATTTATATGCATCACGTAATGCAGCTGTAGCAAAGCTTGACAATAACGCAGTCCGCCGTCGAATCGTTGAGACGTTGCAGAAAGCCGTTGATGCTGGTGCAAACGACATTCATATTGAAGCGAGCGAAGGGCGTACACGGGTTGAATTTCGTATCGATGGTGCGTTGCGTTTATGGGAAACGTGGACTCAAAAAGAGGGCGAACTCATGCTCTCTTCGATTTATTCCCATTCTGTTGGGCAGTCAGGAGCGACCGCGAATTGGCAAGAGCCTCAGGCGGCAATGCTGACTTCGACCAATACAGGGCCCGATACGCTTATTTTGCCGAAAGGCGTTATTTCTGTTCGCTGTCAGTGGGTGCCGCTCTCAGATGGCGGCCGCTATCTGGATATGCGGCTTCAGTACGACTCGGCCCATTTGTTCGGCGAAAATTTCATTATGGCCGACGTCGATTCGCTTGGTTTCTCGCAGGAACAGCTCAAGGTTGTGCAAAGTCTCCGTCAAGCGCCAGGCGGCATGCGTGTGTTTGCCGGGCCTGTGAACCAAGGCAAAACAACGACGTTGCGTGTGACCCTTAATCGCCGTATGGCAGAAACAAACATGCAACTAAACTGTCTTTTGGTTGAAGATCCGCCAGAAGGTGGTGTTGTAGGGGCTCGTCAAGTCGGTGTGTCGGCTTCGGTCAAAGATGAACAACGCGAAAAATCCTTTGTTGAGATTATGCGCTGTGCCCTGCGTTTGGATCCCGATATTGTGATGCTTGGCGAAGTTCGCGACATCCAAACGGCGCGGTTCGCTTTTCGTTTAGCTTTAACCGGGCGACAAGTTTACACAACAACACACGTCTACTCCGCTTTGGCAGTCCCGCAGCGTCTGCGTGATATTGGGATAGAGCCATACCTAGTTTATGATCACCACCTCTTGCGTGGCATGTTCTGTCAGCGTTTGTTGCGCGGCTTGTGTCCATCTTGCCGAATCCCACTTGCTCAGGCGCCTGGTGAATTAGGGCCAGCTTATAAAGAAATTACACGGCGCGTTCGTGCAGGTCTCGCCATTATGGATGCCTCGCGCAAAGGAGGGAGTGGGGCAGTGTATGATCGTTTATCGGAGCCTGACATGCGCAATGTCTTTGTTGCGAATCCTGAAGGGTGTCCGAATTGTTTCAAAGGGCGTGCCGGACGCACGATTTGCGCGGAAGTAATCGAAACAGATCAGAAAATTATGGAACTTCTTCAAGACAACAGGCTCGAAGAAGCGCGTGAATATTGGCTTTCGCCCACAGGCCTTAATGGTGTGACGATGTTGTGGCACGCACTTGAGAAAACACGTCGAGGTGATGTGTCTCCGGACGATGCAGAGTTTGAGGTTGGCGTTTTTGCCCGGGAGAAGGAAGTAGCTGAAGTTGAACAACGACTGGGGGTCATTTCATGAGCCTGAATGAAATAACATTCGATACCGAGGCGTTGAGTCGCCAGCTTGCCCAATTACAGCTTAGGAGCAATCGCAAACAGCGGTTTCGTATTTACAGGAAATTGGAAGGCATGCTGCGCATGAACGAGGCGTTGTCTCGCTCTCTTGATCGTCTATATCAAAATGCCTCAGAAATGGGAAGATATCCGAACCGCCCGGCAGCGATGGCGCTGCGGGAATGGTTTTTAAAAGATCGCGCGGGCCTCGGTCTTTCCGAAGCGATGGAAGGTTGGGTCCCGGATTCCGAACTTTACATGATCCGTGCTGGCGAAGAGTCCGGGACAATGGCAAAGGCGTTTGCCTCGATCCAAAAGGTTGGCGAGCGTGCCCGTGAAATGCGAAGCGCCGTGACTTATGCTGTTGCTTATCCTGGCTTCATGATGATCCTAGTTTCGTTTGTGCTTTGGATGTTTGGCGTCAATTTGATTCAAAACATGCGCAAGACAGCGCCGCCCAGTGTTATGGCGGCTATGGGAGGGGTTGCTGACGTATCTGATTTTATTGCGAACTGGGGTGTGTGGGTTTTGGTCGGGATTGGGATTTTTGTGATGATAATATCGGTAACTTTACCGATATGGACAGGCACGCTCCGGGCTAAGTTTGATATGTGGGCTCCGTGGTCGTGGTATCGGGTGCTTCAGGGAAGCGGCTTTTTGCTTGGTCTCTCGGCTTTGCTTGGTTCACAAGTTCCGCTAAAACGCGCGCTTGAAATTTTAGAGGATCAAGCACGTCCGTGGTTAAAGGAACGCGTTGGTTCTGCGAGACAGGAGGTTTTAAGAGGGCGCAATTTAGGCGAGGCTTTGCGGATAGGGCGATATAACTTCCCGGACCCAAGTGTGGCGATTGACCTTGAGATATTATCCGAACGGGCCGATGTCGGCAGTGTTATCGAAGAGGTAACGGATGAATGGATATCGGATCAAATTGAAATGCTAAAAGGGCAGGCGGCCATTGCACGCAATGCCGGACTTGTGGTCGTCGGTGGCACAATTGCATGGGCCATGCAGTCGGTATTTGCGGTTGTTACAGAGGTTTCAAAAACATCGACCATGGGAGGGATGTAACCCGTGTGTACAAAGGATGCTTCTATGGGCTTGGTTGTTATATCGAAGAGTAAGAACCGCGCAATGACGATGACAGAGGTTGCCATCGTTTTGGGCGTCATGGGGCTCATGCTCGGGGCCCTTTGGGCGGTTGCTTCGTCGGTTTGGGATAATTACCATTTTTTTAAATTAAAACAGAATCTGATCAATACGGTTCAAAATGTTCAGACGTTTTACGGCTTAAGCGGGCAAATTCGTGATCCTGCAACGTCGCTGGCTTATGCAGATGGAACGGATATTACGGCGGCTCTTGATGATGAAACGCGGCGACTTATCCCGATCGAGATGCGTAGTACGCCGACGGTGGCTGGCAACCCAATCAATCATAATTTTAATATTCTTCCAGTTGGGTCGTTTCATGTGTACAGCCAGTCAGGGGGAAGAACGTTCCGGGTCGAACTCTCAGGCCTAAGTCAGGCACAATGTGCGATGCTTCTTATGCAATTTCCTGTGCTTATGAAAGAAATTGGGGTGGTTCGGATGGCCACACAAGCCGACAGCTCAACTGTAAATCCAAACAATCTTGCCGCTCCTTTTGGTAATCCGGCGCTACCCATGACCATGACGCTCGCAAACCAATGGTGTCCGATTGTCGCAACCGATACAAATGTGGTGAGCTATGATTTTCGTGTCCGCCTGTAAGCCTTGTCTAGCCTTTAAAACCCGTCGTGGGTTCAGCCTTGCCGAGTTTTCGATAGTACTTGCCATGCTTGGCATGGTTCTGGGTGCTCTTTGGAGCTTGGTGAGTGTTATTCGTGAGAACATCGCGCGTGAGCAATCACAAGAGCAGGCGATGCAGATCGTTCATGGGGTGCGTGATTTTTATCTTGGGCGGGCTTGTGCTTCGACCGACACAAATTGTGGACGTGTGAATGAAGATTTGACAGCTTTTTTATTCCAGCAAAGTGTGCTTCTGCCTGAAATGATACGGCGGGGCACATGGCTGGCCGATCATGCCTGGGGGCCTGAAGCTGCGGCTGGTGGTGCCATGCTCTC
>CAYZXV010000068.1:0-2757 GCA_964482525.1 uncultured Rhodospirillaceae bacterium
AGAGGCCAAGAGATTATGATCTCAACGCCAGACAGTAAGATTCAGGTGTGGGTGATCCCGACGAATGAGGAAGTCGTTATTTCCCGCCATTCGCGTGAGGTCTTGACGGCAAAGCACTAAGACGGCAAAGAGAAGTAAAAGTTCGAGTCGACAGGTAACGAATCGCAAGCAAGAGGGGTGCTATGCAAGAGCGTGTGTTGGGTATCGTTGGCGCTGGCCGTATGGGGAGCATGGTCGCGCAGGTTGCGGCTGAACATGGGTTCAAAGTCGTTCTTGTCGATATACGGGAATCTTCGGTCAAAGATGTTATTAAGGGCATACGCAGCAACTTAGAAGAACGGGTTGCCAGTGGAGAATTGACAGAGTCTTTTGCCCAGGATGTCCTTGGCCGGATTAAAGGCAGCTCTCAGTTTTCTGATCTAAAGGGTACTGAGCTATGTTTGGAAATTGTCATCGACAATGAAAACATAAAATCATATATACATCAACGCCTTATCAAGGAAGTATCTTCTACGACCATTGTTGCGACAAATACCTTGAGTCTGTCAATCGAAGGTCTTGCAAGCAACCATGGCGATCCATCGCGCTTTCTTGGCGTTCTTTTTGGCTTTCCCCCGGATAAGAATAAAGATGTCAAAATTATCCCTTCCTCTCGCACCTCGCCGGAAACGATTAGTCGGCTTCGGAGCTTTCTGGAAGCGATGGATCGGCGTGTTGTTATTGAACCCGACAAGAACAAAAGCAAGAAATCAAGTTTCTTGGCCTTACAATTTTACTGCGCTGCCCTTCAATTGGGCTTCCTTGGGTTGATCGGGGGCGCGCTTTGGGGCATTTTCCCCTCGTCTTGGTCTTTGGCTTTGGGGGCCATTGGCATTGTTGGCAGCTTTGTTTGCATTTTTGCCATGTTGGCCTTGCTTAAGGGATCATGTCGTCGTCTTGGGCAAATTGTACATGCCATTACGGCTGTGGCAACCGATGATCTGTCGGTTGATGTGCCCCATTTGGATCGTCATGACGAACTGGGTTCTATTGCTCGTATTGTTGATGTCTTTAAACGAGTTACCGCGCAACACGACAAAATGTGCGATTTTTCCGAATATCAAAGAGAACAAGAAGAGGGGCGGCGTAAGGAAATTGAGCGTGTTTCAAGGGAATTCGATAAAAATATCACCGGCATCGTTGGAAAGGTTGCGCGGGAAGCGGCTGATATGCAGCAAAGCGCAAAGAATCTAACAGAGCTTTCTAACCAGACTATCCATCAAACGGAGGGTGTTGCGGCGGTAACCGAAAAGGCGCTTTCACGGTTTCAAAAGATGTCTGCAGCTTCGGAATCCTTTGCGGCTTCAGCTGGCGAAATTAGCCAACAGGTCACAGAGAGTGAGCGCATCTCTCTCACCGCTGTGGAGGAAGCCAGAAAAACGGATGCAACGGTTTCAACGTTGTCTGAAGCGGCAGCCCAAATCGGCGACGTCCTGAACCTTATTCGCGATATTGCAGAGCAAACAAACTTGCTTGCTCTCAACGCGACAATCGAGGCAGCCCGTGCGGGTGAGGCCGGAAAAGGCTTTGCCGTTGTGGCCTCTGAGGTGAAGAATCTTGCTTCCCAAACAGGCCGAGCGACCGAAGATATCTCGCGCAAGATTGAAACCGTTCAAACCGTCACAAACCAAGCGGTAGAGGCTATCCGCTCCATTGGTTCTGTGATTGAGCGCGTTCATGGGATTTCCGGTTCCATTGCTCAGGCAGTTGAAAAGCAATCAACCTCAACCAAAGAACTGTCATCCGATATTCAAGAAGTTTCTTCCGAAATGTCTGAAATGGTGGCAAGTATTCAAAATGTGCGCACCGCAGCGGATCAGTCCCGCCATGCAGCCGAAGAAGTTCTGGGTGTGTCGACAGACCTGTCAGTGGGGTCGAAGGAATTGAACGTACAGATTGCGGAATTCCTTAAAAAAGTAGAGCAGAAATAACGAGTTATCATTGGCCCCCGAAAATGGGGCGGAAAAGGGCCTGTGCAGACAGGCCCTTTTCTGTTTGTGAACCTATTAAGAAGGTGGGGGCGGTGCCTGCGGGTTGCTCATTAACCATTAAATCTTCAACAAACATTTGGTTTCGGCAGGGCCGTCCTCTATAATCACTAGGGATGATTCGAGGTTAACCTATGACAAAAAAACTGATTTTTTCCTTTTTGGCCGTTCTTTCCGTCTCGGTCCTGATTGGATCTGGGGTTGTTCAGGCAACATCTCCTGCCTCCAAGCCTGTTAAGACTCTGCAAGAGAGATCCTTTGGCGCGGCAAATGCGCCAGTGACGATGATCGAGTATGCCAGTTTAACTTGTTCGCACTGCGCCGATTTTTATACGAAAGTTCTTCCTGAACTTGAAAAAGCGTATATTGCGACGGGTAAACTGCGGGTGATTTATCGGGACTATCCATTGGAAGGGGTCAGCTTACGCGCCGCCGCGCTGGGGCAATGTCTCCCAGAAGCTCAGTTTTTTCCCTACATTAAAACTGTTTACGCAAATATGATGACATGGATTCGCGCGCCCAAGCCAGAGGAGACCCTGATGCAATATGCGCAAATGGCTGGTCTTGACGCTGAGAAAGCGCGCGCCTGTTTGGGCGATGTTTCCATGATGGATGCGATCGTTGGACAGCGCGCCGAAGCGGACCGGAAATATAACATCAATTCGACACCGACGTTTATTTTTAATGACGGAGCTGAAAAACTGATCGGTGCGCGCCCGGTTCAGGATTT
>CAYZXV010000068.1:2857-7149 GCA_964482525.1 uncultured Rhodospirillaceae bacterium
GATAATTCGGAACGCACGGCGAGTGCGGAGTTCAATAACGAAGATGAGTTGCTGGTCGTTCGCAAGATCGAACGCGGCGCGGGTTCGGATTATCGGATTAATGGCCGCCCAGTTCGCCAACGTGATGTCCAGCTTCTTTTCGCCGATCAGTCAACGGGCGCCCATTCAACCAGTGTTGTAGGGCAGGGGCAGATTGATGCGCTCATCCGCGCCAAGCCTCAAGATCGCCGCCAGATCCTTGAAGAAGCGTCCGGCACAGCGGGACTTCAGGCGCGTCGTCATGAGGCAGAGCTGAAACTTAAAGGGGCCGAGACCAACCTCACGCGTGTGGACGATGTGTTGCGTACCCTTGATGCGCAGCTGCGTAATTTGAAACAGCAGGTGCGGCAGGCCTCGCGCTACCGCAATTTAGCAGAGCATATCCGCAAGACCGAGGCTGCGTTGCTCCATCTTCGGTGGCTTGAGGCCGAGGATGAAGGGGCAAAAGCGCAAGAAGCGTTGGAAGCGGCCGGAAAGCTTGTCGCTGAACTGACGAGCGTTGTAGCGGGCATGGAGACTCAGCGAACGACCTTGGCATCCGAACTGCCTGACTTGCGAAAAGCAGAAGCTGGCGCGGCCGCCGTTGTTCAGCGGTTGACACTCGCTCGTGATCAACTTGATCATGAAGCGGCTCAGGTGGAAGGGCAGATCACGGCTGGCCAAGATCGCCTTGCGCAAACGCAGGCTGATCGGGCTCGTGAACTTTCGCG
Source organism: uncultured Rhodospirillaceae bacterium (assembly GCA_964482525.1). Lineage (GTDB taxonomy): Bacteria > Pseudomonadota > Alphaproteobacteria > UBA9219 > UBA9219 > UBA8914. The sequence goes on from CAYZXV010000068.1 coordinate 3,607, forward strand.
TCATCAGGATGGGGCGGCGGCGATTGAAGCGTTGACGCGTGAGGCAGCGACCTTGGCCGAGAATCTAGTGCTTGCAGAAGAACGGCAACCTGCTCTAGCCGAAGCCTTGGCGCGCCATACGGCGGAGGTCGATCAAAAAGATGCCGCCTTAACACAGAATATGGAAACTGCCGCAGAGGCGGAGGCTAAAGACCGCGCGTTAACGCGTGAAGTTGCAGCCTTGCTCGATCGTCAAGCGATGTTGGCTCAGCGTCGCGCCGATTTGGATGCACAGCGTGCAGCCCTCACAGCAGAAATCGCAGCGCGTCCTGATCTGGCGCTCGCGGCCTCGATGGTCGAGGCGTGCGAGAGGGAATTAGACCGCCGCAAGGCGCAAGCCGAACAGGCCGAGCAAGCGCGCAAGGATGCGGAGCTTGCGCAAACGGCAGCGCGCGAAACAGCCCGTGAAAGCGAAAGCGTCGTGACGCGCCTTCGGGCAGAGGCGCAGGCGATATCAAACATGCTTTCGCATGGAACGGAAGAAAACGAGCAGATTATTGATTTGATCACCGTAACGCCCGGTCTTGAAAAGGCGCTGGCGGTAGCGCTGGGTGAGGCTCTGACGGCTTCGCTTGATCCGAAGACAGCCATGTATTGGCGCGATATGGGCGATGCCGCGTTTTCGCAAACACTACCATCAAATGCGGCGCCGCTTGCGCAGTTTGTTCAGGCACCTTCCGCGCTGCGTCGTAGCCTCTCGCAGATTGGCCTTGTGGATCATCAAGCACAGGGGGAACAAGCGGCCCACGAGCTTAAACCCGGCCAGATTCTTGTCAGCCGCGATGGTTGGGCGTGGCGTTGGGACGGGTTGACTCTCTCGCCAGAGGCGAAAACGGCGTCAGCCATGCGCCTGCAACAACGCAACCGCCTTGCCGCGCTTGAAGGTGAAATTACCCTTGCAGAAGACAAATGGGCTGCCGATGCGACCGCGCTTGCGGAAGCCGGGGCTATTCTTGCGCAGTGTCAGGAACTGGACGATCAAACGCGCAAGCATTTGCAAAGTGCCTTTGCTGCGTTGCGTGATGCGCAAAATCATCATGCGGCCCAGGAACGCGCCTTTGCTGCCACGGGGGCGAAACTTGCGACCCTCAGCGAGAATATGGCGCAGATTGCGCAGGATATGGCGGCTTTACGCGCGCGCGCGCTTGAGATTGAAGACGAGCGAGCCACCCTGCCTAACCTTGAGGCGCTTCAGGCAGAAATCGCAGCGCAACGGCTTGATCTTGCCGAATGCCGTGGCCAGAAGGCTCAGGCGCAAAGCGATTATGATCGCCTGATCCGTGAAAAAGACATGGCGCTTGCGCGCCAAAAAGCGGTGGCAGAAGACAAAGCGGCGTGGGAAGGCCGTATGGAGGCCGCGCAGAACCAAAGTGCAATTCTTGCCGAACGAGTTACCGCGCTGGAGGCTGAGTTAGCACAGCTTCGTGCCAAGCCGGATGAGATTGAGTCGCGGCGCGGCGTGCTGATGAGCGAATTGAGCGAAGCCGAAGCGCGCCGTCGTGAAGCTTCGGATGCGCTTATCGCCATGGAGCAGAAACTCAGCGTGACAGAGCATCAGCTTAAGCACGACGAGCAAGCGCTTGGCCGGGCCCGTGAAGAACGTGTCCGTGCCGAAGGCGCGGTAAGTGCCACGCAAGAGCATTTTAACGCCTTGCGTGAACGCATGATGGAAAAACTGAATTGCGAGCCAAAGGATCTTCGCGATATCGCAGCGTTTGGCGATGGTGAGAGCCTGCCCTCTGTATTCGAATTGGATCAATTGCTTGGCCGCTATGTTCGCGAGCGCGACAATATGGGGCCGGTAAACTTGCGCGCCGAAGTGGAATCTGAAGCGACACAGGGAGAAATCGATAAATTGACGGCGGAGAAGGACGATTTGGTCGCCGCGATCGCAAAGCTGCGGCAAGGCATTGGTCAGCTCAACCGTGAGGCGCGGGAGCGACTCCAAACGGCCTTTACGCAAGTGAACGAGCGCTTCCAGACATTGTTCACAAAACTGTTTGGCGGTGGGAAAGCCTCCCTTGAGCTGATCGATAACGAAGACCCGATGAATGCGGGGCTTGAGATCTATGCGGCGCCTCCGGGTAAGAAGCAGCAGATCCTCTCGCTTCTTTCGGGTGGAGAGCGGACGCTGACTGCCCTTGCTTTGTTGTTCGCGGTGTTCCAGACCAATCCGTCGCCGATCTGCGTGCTTGACGAAGCGGAAGCGGCCCTCGACGAAAGCAACATTGGCCGTTTCTGTGAGCTTGTGCAGGAAATCGCGCGCGAGACAGGAACGCGGTTCTTGATCATCACCCACCAACGCTTGACCATGGCACACATGGACCGCCTGTTCGGTGTGACGATGAGCGAAAAGGGCGTTTCCCAACTCGTCTCCGTCGATCTTGCGGGGGCCGTTGCGCTGCGTGATGGGGAAAAGGTTGACTTTGCGCCTGTGACACAGGCGCTTGAGGACGTTCAGGCCGCGTAAGGTTTCTTTCTTTTGTCTAGACTCTTATGACACCGCTCATTGGTTTCGATATTGGAGGCACAAAGATCGCCGGTGGACTCTTCTCCGCCGACGGTGCTTTGTTGCGGCAAGAAACGACGGCAACGCCCAGGGATTACGACTCGTTCTTACAAACGCTTGCGGCGATGGCGGAGGGCCTGCGTGCCGAGTTTTCGAAGCCCCTTCCGATTGGGATTGGCAGCGCCGGGGCGGTTGACCCTATAAAGGGCTCCATTACATCCGGAAATATGCCTTTCCTGCGGGACAGGACCCTGCGCGAAGATCTGGCCCAAAAGCTTCAGTGTCGGGTTCGTATCGCAAATGATGCGGGCTGTATGGCGCTTGCTGAGGCGACGGACGGCGCGGGGCAGGGGTTTGATACGGTTTTTGGGTTGATTGCCGGTACGGGCATTGGTGGTGGTCTTGTCGTCCATGGCCGCCTTCTGGAGGGCCCGAACGGCTTGGCCGGAGAAATCGGGCATGTCGCGCTTCCCTTCCGTGAAGAAGTCGACGGGCCAGTTCGCCTCTGTGGGTGCGGGCATCCCGGCGATATTGAATCGTCGATCCAAGGGGCGGCGCTTTCTGCGCTTTATCATCAAAAAACAGGGCGGCAAGAAGAAGCGCGGCAGATTGCCACGATGGCCGATGCAGGCGACTGCGAGGCGCTCGCGGTTCTTGATCGCTACTATGAGGTTTTTGCCAAAGCCATGGGCAGCGTGATTTATGCCTACGACCCATGTGTGATCGTTGTTGGCGGTGGGTTAAGCCACCTCTCGAAGCTTTATACAGAAGTGCCGAAACGGTGGGATCGCTACTGTGTTGTGAAAAACTTACGCACGCGCCTTGTCCCTGCGGCCCATGGGGCGGGCGCAGGGCTTCGGGGCGCGGCGTGGTTGGTGCGGTAGTTTATCCTTGAGCCAGCCGATAGTTATAGGCATCCAAAAGGGCAACCAGCGACGCGCCCACAAGGTCTGGGGATACGCCGACCGATGCCCACCTGTTCTGACGGGCTGCGT
>CAYZXV010000069.1:0-7123 GCA_964482525.1 uncultured Rhodospirillaceae bacterium
TTTTCAGGGCGGGTCATGGCTCTTATCAATCAAGAGGGTAGATGTTGTTCCTTGAGACTACGGGGCAAAACAATTGGCTGCAAGAGATTCTGTCTGTAGCGGTGCTGCGCCTGTACGCAAGGGTTTCGATATGCTATGACCAAATAAGTCATAGAGGGGGGACCGCCATGTTTATCCAGACAGAAGATACACCAAATCCTGATACGATGAAATTCTTACCCTCACGTGCTGTTGCGACCGCACCCACGGAGTTTAGAAGCGTAGACGAAGCAGTGTCTTCGCCATTGGCCTTGGCCTTATTTGCTATTTCAGGCGTTAAGGGTGTTTTTATGGGCGAGGATTTTGTCAGCGTGACACGCGAGGCGGATCGCGATTGGATGGTTTTGCGTCCCGCAATACTGAACGCGATTATGGATTATTATATGGCGGGGGGAGACGTTTACGGGATGGGTGAATGTGTAACGATCAACACAGATGAAGGAGATGTTGTTGCTCGGATTCGTGCGCTTTTGGACCAGCGAATCCGCCCGGCAGTTGCGCAAGATGGAGGGGATGTTGCCTTTGAGCGGTATGAAGATGGAGTTGTCTATCTCCGATTAAAGGGAGCGTGTGCTGGATGTCCTAGCGCGACGGCGACCCTCAAATACGGTATTGAGCAAATGATGCGCCATTTTATCCCAGAAGTTCAGGAAGTTCGGCGCGTAGGATAGTGTTATGGAAAAGAAAAAAGAGCGTGTGCTGGTGATACGCCTCGGTGCTCTGGGCGATTTGGTGCTTTGCATGGGGGCTTTTGCGGCTATTCGGGCGAAGCATCCCGATGCGGAGATCGCCCTTTTAACGGGTGCTGGCTTTGTGGCTTTTGGGCTTTCGATGCCATGGTTTGATCATGTTCTGATTGATCCAAGACCGAAGATTACCCAGCCTTTCTCGTGGATTCGACTGATCCGTCAGGTGCGTACCTATGCGCCAACGCGTGTCTATGATTTTCAAGGGAAACTAAGACAGTCAATTCTGTATTACGCTTTGGGTGGTTTGTGGGGAAAGCCGCCTGAATGGTCTGGTGCGGTCAAGGGGTGTTCTCACCCGCGATTGTGGCCGCCTCAACCGAACATGCATTATACTGATTTCTTAGCTGGTCAATTGGAACGTGCCGGGTTGGCCATGCAAAAAGAACCTGATTTGTCATGGCTTTCTGACTCGGTTGATAGCTTGTCATTACCAAAGAAATATGCGCTGATTATTCCGGGGTGTGCGCCAACCAGGCCTGAAAAACGTTGGCCCGCTGCACATTATGCTGAATTGTCACGACGATTGGCTGCACAAGGCCTTGAAACGCTTGCCATCGGAACGAAGCATGATGCCGACAGCATTGCGGAAATATGTGTGCTTGCGCCGGATGTCCTCAGCCTTGTGGGCAAAACGAGCCTTAAACAGGTCGCGACGTTAGCGCGCGGTGCGCAATGCGTGGTTGGCAACGATACTGGACCAACCCATCTTGCGGCAGCTGTTGGTGCGCGGACTGTCGCATTAATGTCAGGGCAGGTAGATCCTTATTGGTCTAGCCCACGTGGTTCGCAGACGATGTGGCTTCAGGGCTCGCCGCTTGAGTCCCTCTCGGTCGACAAAGTTTGGGAGCGGCTTGGCTATCCTCCGTCCGTATAGTAGCCGATCGTTGTGTCTCCATAATCGCGTTTCAAAAGGAGCTTCAACGTGTCTTCGATCGAGCCGGTTGCCTCGCCTTTTGCGGTTTCGATGACCCATAGCGCCTTTTGTGAGACAAGCCCTGCGGCACGCAGAGAGGTGATTGCGGGGATAACCAGATTTTTATGATACGGAGGGTCAAGAAAGACCAATCCACAGGGGACCTTTTTCTCAATCCGGCCAAGACTACGTGTCACATCCGCACATAGGAATGTCGCACGCGTTTGAAGGTCAAGGCTGGTGATATTGTGTTTCAGAACGTCAAAGGCTTTGTTATCTTTTTCAACGAAGATGGCCTGTGCTGCGCCACGCGAGAGGGCCTCGATTCCAAGAGCTCCTGTCCCGGCAAAAGCGTCGATCACAGTCGTCCCGTCAAGCGGATCGCCAAGGTCGCCCCAATCATGATGGGTTAAGATATTAAACAAGGCTTCGCGAACGCGGTCGGCGGTTGGGCGAGTCCCCATACCGACTGGCGCGTGCAAAGTTCGTCCTTTTAATGTTCCGGCTGTGATACGCATGGGGTAGGATTTTAGCATAATATATTCTGCGCCCCAAGGATCTTGTGGCTCTTGTCGGCGTTACGCCGGACGTGTAAACCAATTTCATGAAAGATTCAGTCCTTCAAGAAGCCCGCAAGCAAGTTCGGCGCATGGTTAAAGCGTCGGGTACATCGTTTGCGGAGGGTATGCGCGTCCTTCCAAAGGAAAGGCGCGAAGCAATGTATGCGCTTTATGCTTTTTGTCGAGAAGTCGATGACATCGCTGATGACTCCCCAACCATTGAGGCGCGCGAACGTGGGCTTGCGTTGTGGCATCATCGCATTCGTCTGTTGTTCCAAGAAGGAAAAGCAGAAGGTCCAATTTGTGTGGCTCTTTTGCCTGCGATCAAGGCGTATGGGCTTGTCGAAGAAGATTTTCAGGCGATCATAGAAGGGATGGACATGGACGCGCGTGAAGTGATTTTCGCGCCTAGCATGGTTAAATTGGATGCCTACTGTGATCATGTGGCTAGCGCGGTTGGTCGTGCTTCGGTGCGTATCTTTGGCGAATCGAGCGACGCGGCATTGCGAGTCGCCCATCATCTGGGGCGAGCGCTTCAACTCACAAATATTCTACGTGATTTGGCAGAAGATGCGATACGAGGTCGCCTATATCTTCCCCGTGAGCTGTTGAGCAAGCATGGCCTTGGTGTGGTCCATGATGCTTTTGCCGTTCTAGATCATTCGAAGTTGCCTGTAATCTGTCGGGATATGGCGATTGAAGCACAGGCTCATTTCGATGGAGCAGAAGCCGCGATGCGTCTTTGCGATCCCCGGGTCATGCGTCCTGCGCGGGCTATGCGTGATTATTATCATGCGATCTTGCGCCGTCTTTTGAAAGAGGATTGGCGTCATCCACGCCGCAGGATATCTTTATCTCCCACGCAAAAGATTGCGCTTATCGGACGTGGTTTGTGGGGCGGTTTACTTTCTTCGCTGTCCAAGCGGCGGAGACGATTATGACTGCCCCGACTGTCCCGCATGACATTGAGCTTTCTATTGTGATGCCGTGTTTAAACGAAGCAAAAACCTTGTCTGTTTGCATCGCAAAGGCCCAAAAATTTCTTGATGAAAATCATGTTCGGGGAGAGGTTCTTGTTGCAGATAATGGCAGTACGGATGGGTCTCTTGAAATAGCCGAACGCTTAGGGGCCAGAGTAATTTGTGTTAAGGAAAAGGGCTATGGTCTTGCTCTTGCCTCTGGTATAGCGGCAGCGCGAGGCACTTATGTTATTATGGGAGATTCAGATCAAAGCTATAATTTCAGTGAAATAGGAGACATCCTTCAGAAATTACGCGAAGGCATCCCACTTGTCGTTGGAAACCGTTTTAAAGGGGGAATTCAAAAGGGTGCGATGCCGTTTCTCAACCGGTATCTTGGTAATCCGGTCTTGAGTTTTATTGGTCGCTTGTTTTTCAAGATCCCTGTTCATGATTTTCATTGTGGGCTGCGTGGATTTGATCGTGTGGCGATCCTCGGTTTGGATTTAAAAACGGCCGGAATGGAGTATGCGAGCGAGATGATTGTTCGGGCTGCTTTGTGCGGGATGGCGATGGCGGAGGTGCCCGTGACTTTAGCTCCTGATGCGCGTGGGCGGAAACCTCACTTACATCCTTGGCGAGATGGTTGGCGTCATTTAAGGTTCCTTTTAATATATTCCCCGCGATGGCTTTACCTGTATCCTGGACTCGCGATGATCGTTGTGGGTGTTTTGGTTTCTGCCATTCTTTTGCCTGGACCAATGATGATTGCAGATGGGGTTGGCTTAGATGTCCATACGCTTCTTGTTGGGGCAATGAGCATATTGGTCGGTGTTCAAACCATTACGTTTGGTGTGTTGGCTCGTTGTTATGCCCAGCGCAACGGTATGATCCCACGCGCTTCGCGGTATGAAAAGTTTTTCTCGGACATTCGGTTAGAGCATCTTGTTGTTTTAGCTCTATCTTTATTGGCTTGTGGAATAGGGGCCGTAATGTGGGCGGCTCAACGTTGGTCAGCAGCCAATTTTGGCGCGCTCGATTATCGTGATGTGATGCGTATATTGATTGTGGCAATAACGTGTGTTGTGGTGGGATGCCAGCTTGGTTTTTCCGGTTTTCTGCTCGGAGTAATGCAGATCAGGCAAAAGGATATTGATTAGTCCACTTAACAGACCGAAAAACATTACAGGAATGGATGTTTGGTGCCCTTGGTTTCAATGGGTCTGAAAAGAAGAGACATCGCCGCGAATGGGGCGATCACAGGTAACAAGGCTGTTTTTGCCAAAACAAAAGTTGCGCGAAGAAGAAATTGTTTTTGAGTTTGTAAGGTACGTTTCATAAAAAAGTCTCCGTTTGTGCTTTGCGCATATTATCATGAAAAATGGTGCCAATACACAAGGCGAAATACTTTCACAATTTCACTATCTATCTGTTTTCCTTACTGATTTAACGGCTCTGCGTAAAGAGCGAAAAGCCAGTGCTGAAGACCAACCTAATCGCACGAGCGATGGTACTTGTTTTGGTGTTGTACGAATGGAGTTATAGATTTTGCGAAAATCAGTTCGTCCGTCTTCTTGCAGAGGAATGAGGGCGGCAGGGGGCAGATCTGTGTCATATGGGTCTGAGATCGCGCGAATAACGTTAAAAGGGAGCCGTGCATTGTGTGCGACCTGGGCGACAACATGGCTTTCCATATCAGCCGCGAGACAACCCGTTCGACGATAGAGCATGGATTAATCTTGATCCCTGAGAACCAGGCATTAGCTCCCCCAGATGGGGATACACAGTGCAAACGGAAGGGCATCGATGAGCGAGCGGTTGAAAGCTTCGTCTGCTTCCCATGCATGATTTGCAGTCATGACAGAGCTGCCCAGCACCAAATCTCCTGCAACGATATCTTCGTTAAGACCAGCGGCTAGGCCAAAACTAATTAGTCGTTTTACGCCTTTTTCAACCATGAGTAAGGCAAGAGCTTGCGCACGGTCTGGATTGGCAGCCGAACAGGCAACTAGGGCACCCGGGATTTTATCTGCAATGAGGGCTTCGCTTCTCAGGCCGCATAAGATTCCGATCATTACATGCCAACCATCACGTGTTTTGCGTTTCCGTGTCTAAGGTTTGCATAACGGGCCAGTGCCCACAGCGGGAAAAAGGCTTTGTATCCGTGATAGCTAAGATAAAAGACTCGTGGGAACCCAACCGCAGTACAGTGGGGTTCCTCCCAAGTTCCATCCCCTTTCTGGGTTGAGGTTAAGTGGTCGATGCCGCGTGTTACCTCTGGCTCATCAACGTCGCCTGCGGCCATCAGCGCAAGCAAGGCCCACGCGGTCTGTGTTGGGGTTGATGGGGCGCCTTGTCCCTTCGGTTGCCCTTTATAATAACTTGCGCCGCTTTCGCCCCATCCTCCGTCTTCTTGTTGGATGGTTTTAAGCCATGAGGCCGCGCGGCGTATCATGGGGTCTTCAGGATCAATCCCGATCGCATTCAGGGCGCATAGAACGGACCAAGTACCATAGATGTAATTCGTTCCCCATCGACCGAACCAGCAACCTTCTTTTTCTTGCTCGCGGCGCAGATAGGTTATGGCTGCTAGGACGGATGGGTGGTCTTTGGTATAGCCAAGTTGAGCTAACATCGAAAGACATCGTGCGGTCACGTCTGCGCTTGGAGGGTCGAGGAGTGCTCCGTGATCAGCGAAAGGGATCGCGTTGAGATAATAGTGTGTATTGTCGGCGTCGAATGCGCCCCACCCGCCATTTTTTGACTGTAGGCCAAGGACCCATTCTACGGCGCGATCAATGGCATGGCGGTAGCGTTCATGATCGACGCGGTCAAGGGCCATGACAACCACAGCAGTATCATCAAGATCTGGATAGAATGCATTGTTGTATTGAAACGCCCAGCCGCCGGGGCGGATGTGGCGGAGATCCTCGCGCCATTCGGCCCAGTCGCCGACGACGTCCAAAACTTGTCTGTGAATAAGCCAATCGCAAGCTTTGAGGACTTGTTCGCGGTCAAGGCCTGCTTCGAGGGCAGCATGAACCGAAAGTGCTGTGTCCCAGACAGGGGATAAACAGGGTTGGCAATAGGTACGATCAGGTAAATCAACGACAAGATTATCGACGGATTTGAGGGCGGTCGCATAATGAGGACTGTCAGAAGAATGACCCAAAGCGTCAAACATCATGACGCTGTTTGCCATAGCAGGATAAATGGCGCCAAGGCCATCAATACCATTAAGGCGCTTAATAACCCAGTCCTTTGCTTTGTTTATAGCACTTTGACGAAGTTTCTTGGGAAAATGCGGCTCTAAGAACCGTAAAACCGCGTCTACTGCCCGGAAGATCGGCACAAGGATCGATTTGGAATTATTGGAGTGCCAATTCCCGTTTTGAGTAGGTGGCGTGACAAATAACTCGTCGATCGTAATTCCTTTGGGGTTGCGCGCGCGGGGTTTTAGAGCGGCAAGAACCAAAAGAGGGACGATAACAGTGCGTGACCAATAAGCGATTTTACTAATGTGAAACGGAAACCAGCTAGGTAGATGCATGATTTCGACCGGCATAACGGGTACGGCCTTCCATGGCACAGCACCAAATAAAGCCATTTGAATCCGCGTAAAGACGTTACTTTTTTCTGCGCCGCCATGTGCGATGATGGCTCTTCTTGCCCGAACCATATGGGGGGCATGAATGTCGTCACCAACACATTTAAGGGCGAAGTAGGCCTTGACGCTGGCGCTCATGTCGAACGCACCATCAAAGAAGAGGGGCCAGCCATCGTGTGTGTCAGATTGAAGCCCTCGAAGATATTTTGCCATACGCGCATGCAGAGCTGTTTGTTCCGGTGTAAGGCGGTCTAAAAAATGATCAAGGAGAATATATTCTGATGGAATGGTTGCAT
>CAYZXV010000070.1:0-5475 GCA_964482525.1 uncultured Rhodospirillaceae bacterium
CTCAACTTCGGGCACTTTTTTCGCTATGTAAGTCAGCATAGCTAACGCTTCGTGACCCATCACATGAGCAAAATAGAACCGCGCCAAATCCAACCGAGCCAAGATACGTTGATCTTCAGATACATCGATAATAGTCTGCCACAATCGATGACGTGTAACGGCAAAGCTGTCTTCCGGCCGACCACGCCACGCCTCGAACAAAAAAGCCCGGTTCTTTGACAATGCCTCGTTCTTTTTCTTCTTGCGCGTGCCGATAGTGTCTTGCGATGGCGAAAGTTTCAACCCTCCCTCTGCCGTAATTTCAATCCCATCCGCGACTGTCCGAACACTTACCCGTTCGTGCCACGGCTTAAGGACCAACCCTTGAGCAGAGGGGATAACCCCAAAATCAGACAATCGTCGTTTAACAGGGAAAGCACCCGTCTCTCTCAGGGGCAAAACAACGAGGGTATCTCCTACAATGGGGTCCTTATAAAAAACGGGTTGAGGCGGCATAGCCGATGGCAACAAAACACGCGCGCCCAAAGCAAATTCAGGTTGAACTATAAAATCGGTGGCCAACCCAACATCGTCTCCTTCACGCACCAAATAAACCTCCCATACTGTATCTTTACGGTTAGCGCGTGCAACAACATGTTCTGGAACCCGGATGCGGAATATTGTGTTTTGCGGAGCGTCAATCGACTCATATTTCACACGTTGATCACTTGGCGGTGCGAGATCGAACGCCGTCAGTTTTCTATCAAAAACAACCGTAACCCATCCTGCGCGTGTGAATACAGCCGCCCCGACTTCGATCTTTGGATCAAACACGGCAACAGGCTTAGGTGATGATTCACGCAAGATATCTTGGATTATTGCAGCCTGCTTCGCATCCATGGGGGCTCGCACTGGTGGCGGCCACGGCACAGAGACCACGTTATTTGCAGCAACAGAAACTGGGGCAGGCTCAACTTTTCCACGCGGGGCTGCCTCTGGTTGAGGCGCAACAGGTCCCTGCACCACAGGGGCCGGTTTGTCCTCTCCCTGGGGCATACGCATCGATTCCGGAGCAGCTCCTTCATCATGCCGAGACTCTGTTGACGTTATCGGTGGTGGGTTAGCCACTATTGGGGGCGGTTCTGCCGCTGACTGCGGTGGCAAAGGCGTTTCCTTTTCTCCTTTGGTATCTTCGTCTCTCTTTGGCTCTTCCTTATTTTGTGGTTCCAAAACTGACGGAACGGCTCCTCGTGACAAAGTTTTTACATCGCCTCCCCTTCTCTCTTCGGGTGGCTTTTGTTGCAAACTAACATCTTCTTTTATCACTGGGCCAGAGACATCAATCACAAGAGATGGGCCGCTCATAAACTCTTTAATCTTTGCCTCAGAGCTCACAGAAAAAGCCACTGAAAGCGGCGCATCCCCGGCCAGACCATTCACAAGCGTGAGATTTCTTACACGCTTAAGATAGTTACGAGTCAGCGTAATTTTGGCTGCCTGCGAAAATTGGAGCGTAACTCGGCCCCCATCACGAACGAGCGTATAGCCAAGGCCCTTTGGTAAATCAAAAACAACACGGTCAAAGGTAGGATGCTCACCAATCCTGAAACCAAGGGTTGGCAAAGAAGCCCGGTCCTCCACTGTCTGCGCAAACGCAAGACACGGCGCCAAGAAGAGGCAAAGAGCCATCGATATTATGCAGAGAACACGGTACCGGCGCGACATGAGAGAGGGGCTATGATTAGAAGGATTGTTAACCATAAACCAATAATTTAACGCCGACAAGGAAGGAAAGGGTCCGGAGGCGGAACGAGAGCTTTCTGTGGCCTCCCCACCCCTTATTCACCAGAAAGGAGACGATCGATCTCGTCTTGATTAATCGCGTTCTTTGGAAGCTGGGGCCCGTTCAAAAGGGCACGTTCAATATCTTCATCAGAGCGCTCGACCCCACCGCCTCCCTCGCGGTGCATTTCCTCCCCCAAAGCTTTTAGGAGCGCCGCAACCTTGCTGTCTATATATTTAAGCGTCTGGACTACCTTTGTAATACGCTGGCCCGTGATGTCCTGGAAGTTACAGGCTTCAAAGATCCTAGTTGTACAATTCGTCAGCTCTTCCGCAATTTCCGGCGTACATTTCAGAGCAACTAGCCCTATTGTATCGCAAACATCCATAATTTTATTTGTGGCATCCTCTGTCGCACCCACAACGGCGTCAAGCTCGTCAGTAGCATGAGGAATATGACTCATGCTAATTTCTTTGGGTTTGATCTCGGCAATTTCCTGCTTCGCGTGACGGATGTACGTTGCGAGGTCCTCAAGTTCAGCATAGAATTTCAGATCCGAGGCGGTCACATCCCCGGTCAACGTTGCGATGGCCTCACGCACAATTGATGCAATATCATCCGAGGTAAGAGGCGTCTGGGCCTCTTGGCTGGCAAGACGAATTCTCTGATGAAGAGTCGTTTCCAAAGCCTCCAGACTTCCGATGTCAGCCATTGCAAAACCCCTTTTCGTGTTTTCTGTTTAACAAGCCGTTAGAACGGACCCAAAACGGCCGTGATTTTCTGTTTCAATGTTTCAGCATTGAACGGCTTGACGATATAATTGTTGACGCCGGCTTCTTTCGCCGCAGCGACATTCTCAACCTTACTTTCCGCAGTCACCATGATGAACGGTACGCTTTTGAGTTTTGCGTCTGCGCGCACTTCTTTAAGTAACTGCAAGCCCGTCATGGGTTCCATATTCCAATCGGATATGACAAGACCAAAGCTAGTCTCGCGCATCATTTTGAGCGCCATCGAGCCATCTGTGGCCTGAAGGATATTTTTGAAACCCAATTGCTTGAGTAGATTTTCGATAATCCGAAGCATCGTCTTGTAATCGTCGACGATCAGGATATTCATACTCATGTCTAAGGCCATGTCTGGCTCCTTAAAATTACGTGATCTTGTTCTCGAATCCCCCTGGCCACGCCAGAGGCGACATAAAATCATGGCCGAATATCATAAAAAAATGGTTACCAGATGAGGCAAAAAGCCACATCTATATTTTTATTGGCCCCATATAAAAAAGCGGTGAGGGGTCACCGCTTTTTTCTCGCCGTTTAAGGGCGTTATGAAATCACAACCAAGGATGTTTCGTTTCTTATTCAAAACTATCTTGACCGTCCATGCCCTGAGCAACGAGAGAGCGCATAAAAGCTCCCCCAGGACCATGCCCCGCTTGGTTGTGACCTTCTTCGGTTGCCGCCATACGGTAGTAGGCCATCACAAAAACCCTCATGGCCGCCGTCAAAGACGATTGGGACGCTTTTCTAACGGAAACCACCGTCGCAATATCATGAATTGATACGTGTTCACGCCGACAAATGTCTTTCAAGGCTGCCCACATATCTGGCTCTAACCTTATGCTGGTACGATGGGTCCCAATGGTCACGTTGCGGCTAACAAGGCCGGCTTGCTCTTCATCACGCACAGTTTCGATCCTTCTCCTTGCAATCACAGACGATGGGAATGACATCGGTTGCCTTAAGCTTGGTTGCATTTGCATAACTCTCTCCCTGGTTGCATAACCTATCCGATAACCATCGGATAGCGCGAGTTGTACGAGAGTATTATATACACGCTTAAGTATATCAAGCAAAAAATATTCACTATATGAATCTTTATATATCAACATGTTAGATATTTCATTTCCCTGAAGCAAAGGAAACTATGTTACCAAGAGGCAACTATAAGTTGTTTAACGTCACGTTTTGATTCCATACGTTCGGATGGCGTTGTACAACCACTTGTTTTACTCCTCTTGATTTTCTACTCCTTTCGACCATGTCCGATCATACCCTTCCTCAAGAACAGCGTTGTTCGCATGTTGGCTGTCATGAAAACGGCCTGTATAAAGCTCCCCGAAAGACTGGTGGATACCTATGGTTTTGCTTAAAACACATACGAGAATATAATGCAAAATGGGACGATTTGGCAGGATGCTCAGCCCAAGACATCGAAGCGCGCATAAGAAACGCAACCGTGTGGGAACGCCCAACTTGGCCCTTTGGCCACGGACCCTTTTCTTTTCGCCCCAAACAGCACAAAGCGGAACATGATGATAAAAAACCAATCCCCGAAGCTGCCACAAACGCATTATCTTTCATGGGGCTTGAGCCGCCGTCAACACTGCATGCCGTCAAAAAACGTTATCGCACCCTTGCAAAACGCTATCATCCGGATTTGAATGACGGGAAGTTAGAATTCACAAATGAGTTTCACAAACTGCAAAACGCTTTTGCTGTCCTGCAAGACCATTATACCAGAAAGAGAACAAGTAGCCCATGACCCCCACCCTTACTGTCGACGAGCGCGCCACGCCTGACACCACCGTCAATGTGCGGAAAGCTTTTGGCCTGAACAGCGATTTATACGTACCGGCTTTCTCACAAACAGGCGAACATGTGCCTGAAATCGACCCGGCCTACCGCTTTGATTTCGATACCACCATGGCCATTCTGGCTGGGTTCGCGCATAATCGCCGCGTGATGGTGCAAGGATTTCATGGCACAGGAAAATCAACCCATATTGAACAAGTCGCCGCACGACTTAACTGGCCGTGCATTCGCGTCAACCTCGATAGCCATATCAGTCGTATCGATCTGATTGGGCGCGACGCCATCGTCATTCGTGATGGCATGCAAGTTACAGAGTTCCGCGAAGGCATCCTGCCATGGGCTCTGCAACATGCCGCTGCCTTAGTCTTTGACGAATATGATGCGGGTCGCCCCGATGTCATGTTCGTCATTCAGCGCGTTTTAGAGGTTGAAGGAAAACTTACGCTGCTTGATCAAAATCGCGTTATCCATCCCCATCCTGCCTTTCGTCTGTTTGCGACCGCCAATACAGTTGGTCTTGGTGACACCACGGGTTTGTACCATGGCACACAACAAATTAACCAAGGCCAGATGGATCGCTGGAACATCGTCGCATCGCTAAACTATCTGCCAGAGGAACAGGAAATCGCTATCGTCAAAGCCAAGGTCCCCAATATGGCCGGGCCACATCACGACCAGCAAATTGCCGCGATGGTGGCGCTTGCCAACCTGACGCGCCAAGCGTTTATGAATGGCGATATTGCGACCGTGATGTCGCCCCGGACTGTTATCACATGGGCCGAAAACTGTGAAATCTTCGGGTCGATTGGGACAGCCTTTCGCCTAAGCTTCCTCAATAAATGCGACGAAGCCGAACGGTCAGTCATTGCGGAGATGTATCAGAGATGCCTTGGTGAAGATCTCGATGAAGATGATAGAACCGCCCTTTTGCCATAGGGTCGGAACATGACGTTACCCCCCAAACTCCCAAAAGATAAAGAACGGCCGGGCGGGTGGATCGAACCTTTTAAACACGCGACCGCCATCACGCTAAAACCCATCGGCGCAAAGGCTTCACTTGAAGTCGCCTTTGCACCTCAAGGAGGAAGCATAAAAGACCGGGTTCTTTTTTTTAAT
>CAYZXV010000070.1:5485-7111 GCA_964482525.1 uncultured Rhodospirillaceae bacterium
CAAGGAGGCGTAGCAACACAAGATCGCGTTACCCTGACTGAGATTCCAACAAACGGCGATTTAGGCAACCGCCTTGCCGCAAGGGGCGCAGCAGACTCAGCGGCGCTCAAACTCCGTTATCATAACGCAAAAACCAGATTGCCAAACTTACCCCCTTCCGTGAGGCGAAGCCTCGAAGCCTTGGAGCAAGCGCGGTGTGAAGCACTTGGTATCCGACGTTTTGCCGGGATGGGCCACAACATTTCAGCCCATATTGATGAACAGACTAAGCAAAAACCTTGGCGACACGCGAAAGATCGCGCGGACGTGCCCCTTGAGGACGTCTTGCCTCTTTATCTTCACCGCGAGCTTTCTGGCCAACCTGTGCCCAAAGCAGCAGAAAAAGCAATTAAGCTGTGGCAAGATAAACTTGAAGCACATGCCCGCCCTCGCCTTGCGGCATGGAAAGCCTGTTTAAACGACCAGGAAGCTTTTGCGCGCGAAGGCTTAGCCTTCCTTCAAGACCTTGGCCTCGTCGCGCGCGCGGCGGATGAGAAGGCCCCTCCCCCTTCATCTGATAATACAGAGCATCCAGAAGAGGCCTCGCAAGAGAATAACAGCACAGGAGATAAACAACACGACGAAGACGAAACCGCTCCCGCAGAACACGATTTAGGAGACGACACAGACGCAGATGGAGAAGGTATCTCCGCACATACCGAAGCTGAAGATGGTAAGGATGAAGACGCTGTGCTTCCCCCGTCAACAAGCGACATGCGCGATGGCCCGGTTACGACCTATCGCACCTTCACTACCTCCTACGACGAAACTTTATATGCTCAAGAGTTATGCCCACCCGCAGAAATGCGTCGGCTTCGGCGTCTTCTCGATTATCAAGTTCGCCATGCGCAAAATATGATTGTGCGCCTTGCCAATCGCTTGCAACGACGCCTGCTGGCCAAGCAACGTCGTCATTGGCAATTTGACCTTGAAGAGGGCACGCTGGATGCCGCACGATTGGCTCGCGTGGTCGCTAACCCGCTCGTCCCCCTATCGTTCAAACAAGAAAAAGACAGTGATTTTCGCGATACAGTTGTTACGCTCCTTATCGACAATTCAGGGTCTATGCGTGGACGCCCGATTACTCTTGCGGCCATCAGTGCGGACATCCTTGCCCGCACGCTGGAACGCTGCGGCGTCAAATCAGAGATCCTTGGTTTTACCACACGATCATGGAAAGGTGGACGATCTCGCGAAGAATGGATCAAGGCTGGCAAGCCCGCCCGGCCCGGACGCCTGAACGAGATACGACATATCGTCTACAAAGAAGCCGACACGCCATGGAGACGCGCACATGTCAATCTGGGCCTTATGCTGCGTGAAGGATTGCTTAAGGAAAATATTGACGGCGAGGCCCTCCTTTGGGCACACAGACGATTGAAGGTACGCCCCGAGAAACGCCGCATCCTGATGGTGATTTCCGATGGCGCACCCGTCGACGACGCCACACTGGCCGCAAACCCACCCAATTATCTTGACTTACATCTGCAAGAAGTCATCGGGTGGATCGAGCGAAGAAAAGACGTACAACTGATCGCCATTGGCATCGGCCATTTTTTGCACTTCACCTACAAGATCCATTGCACA
>CAYZXV010000071.1:0-7039 GCA_964482525.1 uncultured Rhodospirillaceae bacterium
TGCCAACCTTCTCGCCGATAAAGAGCATGGGGGCTTCGTCACGCTCACCCTCCCCGATCACAACGGTGCCATCGATCGGCATCTCGTTGAGCATTTCGCGCATCGCGTTCACAGCCGCCTGATCCGCCGCCTTTTCATCACCGCGCCCAATCCATGGGACACAGGCAAGCGCGGCCATCTCGGCCACCCCGGCCAAAGCCATGGCCAAATTTTGATCCAATGTGTTCTCGGTTGTCATGCGCGTCTTCCTTTGTTCGCGTTCTTGTGAAGGTGCTCTCCTTTAGCACAGAGCGCCTAGAGAGCAAAGGGAAATCAAGGCATTAGGGTCGAATAGCTGAAAGGTTTTGCCTCTTCTGCTAACGGCTCTTGCAAAGGCATGGTCTTTCCATCGACGGGAACATTCCGGATTCGTTCCTTTTCTGCCTTTGCTTGGTCCCGTTCAGCCGCCAAAAACACGGCTTGTTCATCCCGCTGGGCCTGCGTCGAAAAATCTGGCCTGCGCGAGGGAACTTCACCAAGGCGGGGCCAGCCTTCTTTTTTCACAGCGTTCGGCGGGGGCCCCACAGGGCGCGAAGCCGCCGTGACCTCTTCGCCGGGCTCACCCGTAAGCCAGTTGACGCCCTTCACATCGGCGCATGCAGCCAAAAGAAACAGCGAACATAAAAAAGTTGCCGTGCGACGATTTAGGGCTGATCTTGATGATGGTTTCATGGTATGAAGGGGTCCTTCCTGATTGTCGTCCCGCCTTTCTTCGCCCTATCTTAGCAGCGCAAACCGCAAAATCCAACGCAAGAAAACGGGAAGGCCCAAGAGGAGCACCCCGCCCCCTCTGGAAAGAATACCTAGATAACAACCTGATACAACGGACCGGTCCAAACCATGAGCCAAGATCAAGCCCAAAAAGCCACCGCCCCCGATTTCGCCGAACTGAGCACCCACATCGCCACAATCGCCGCCCGAAGCCAAAGGCTGCTTGGCACCTTTATGGCGCGAAGCGATATCATGAAGGACAAATTATCCGGTTCCGACCCCGCGCATGTGGGCCAAGCCTTTAACAGTTTTATTCAAAAAACCCTGTCTGACCCCCGACTCCTTGTCGATCAGCAAATTTCCTTCTGGCAAGATTACGTCAAATTACTACAAAACACGGTTGCACAGGCAGGTGGACAAAAGGTTGAGGCTATCATCGCGCCTGAAAAAGGCGATAAACGCTTTTCCGACCCAGCGTGGGAAGAAATGTGGGTTTTCAACTTTATCAAGCAATCCTATCTGCTTTTCGCGCGCTGGGCGCACGAAATGATCGGTCAATTGGAAGGTCTGGACCCCAAGGCGGCGCACAAGGTTCGCTTCTATACGAACCAAATCGTTGATGCGATGGCGCCCACCAATTTTTGGCTGAGCAATCCCGAGGTTCTGCGGACCACCATTGAAACCAAGGGCGAAAACCTCCTTAAAGGCCTTGAAAACCTCCTCAAAGACATGGAGCGCGGCCACGGCGAACTTCTCATTTCCATGAGCGATATGGCGGCCTTTCGTTTTGGCGAAAATATCGCGACGACCAAAGGCAAGGTTGTTTTCCAAAATGATCTCTTCCAATTGATTCAATATGCGCCTTTGACCGAGAAGGTTCACAAAACGCCGCTTTTGATCGTGCCGCCATGGATCAATAAGTTTTATATCCTCGACCTCAAGGCTGATAATTCCTTTATCCGCTATCTCGTTGAGCAAGGCCACACCGTGTTCTGCATGTCGTGGGTAAACGCCACGGAAAAGCATGCGACCCTCGGCTTTGACGATTACATGATGATGGGTCCGCTCACCGCCATGCAAGAGATCGTCAAGATTACCGGCGAGAAGGACCTCAACTGTATCGCCTATTGCATCGGCGGCACCTTGATGTCGAGCACGCTGGCGTGGCTTGCGGCCGCAGGGGATAAAAAACCTTCCGGGTTGCCTGAAATCTCGTCGATTACTTACCTCACGACCTTGGTTGATTTCTCGGACGCTGGGGACATTGCGGTCTTTATCGATGAAGATCAGATTAGCATGCTCGAAAAAACGATGGAGCAAAAAGGTTATCTGCCCGGCACGGCCCTTGCCATGACGTTCAGCATGCTGCGCGCCAATGATTTGATCTGGTCGTTCGTGGTGAATAACTATCTCCTTGGTAAAGATCCCTTCCCCTTCGATTTGTTGGCGTGGAACTCCGACTCCACCAACATGCCGGCCACAATGCACAGTTATTATCTGCGCAACATGTATCTGGAAAACAACCTGATCAAGCCGGAGAAGCTTGTCCTTAAGGGTGTGCCCATCGATGTGCGCCGGAACAAGGTTCCGGCCTTCCTGCTCTCCACGGTCGAGGATCATATTGCACCATGGAAGACCACCTATACCGCGACCCAACTGTACAGCGGTCCGGTCACGTTCTGCCTGTCCGGCTCTGGCCATATTGCAGGTGTCGTCAATCCTCCGGCCAAGAAGAAATACTGCCACTGGACCGGCAAGGAAGGCGAGTTCCCCGCCAATCCAAATGATTGGTTCAAGAGCGCGACGAAAAACGACGGGTCTTGGTGGCCGCATTGGGCCGAGTGGATCAAGCCAAAGGCTGGCGATATGGTCCCCGCCCGCGATCCCGCCAAAGGCAATGTGATCGAAGAAGCCCCCGGCAGCTATGTCCGCGTAAGGATTGTCTAACACCGGGAAAACGCCTATCCTCCCGGCCCATGACCGACAAGCTTCAAATGATTTGCGCCAAGACACGCGAGGATTTAGCCATGCGAAAGCAGGCTATGTCTTTCGGCGCGATGGATCGTGCCGCCAAAGACAACCCATCGCCACCGCGCGGGTTTGAAAACGCCCTGTTGCGCAAGGTTCAGCGCAATACCCCTGCCCTTATTTGCGAGATAAAAAAAGCATCGCCTTCCGCGGGGCTGATCCGGCCCGATTTTGACCCGCCCACTTTGGCCAAAGCCTATGAGGTCGGGGGCGCGGCATGCCTGTCTGTCCTTACGGATGAGCCTTTCTTTCAAGGCAAGAATGCATATCTGACCGCCGCGCGCGAGTCCTGTTCGCTGCCTGTGTTGCGTAAAGATTTTATGCTCGACGTGTGGCAGGTCGCCGAAGCACGCGCCATTGGGGCCGATTGCATTTTACTCATCATGGCCGCCCTTTCCGATGCGCAAGCACAAGAGCTTCATGCAGTCGCCCAGACCTATAGCATGGATGTCCTGATTGAAACGCATGACGCTGCGGAAATTGACCGCGCCTTGCTCCTGCCTTCCGGCCTTATCGGGATCAATAATCGCAATCTGAAGACACTAAAAATTGATCTTCAAACAACGCTTGACCTCGCCCCGCGCGTGCCAAAAGACCGCATAGTCGTAAGTGAAAGCGGCATAGCCTCGCCGGGCGATCTTAACCGCCTTCGTGCGGCGGGTATCTCCTGCTTCCTGATTGGCGAATCCCTGATGAAACAGCAAGACGTAGAGGCGGCGACACGTCAGTTATTAACAAATTGTTAATGCCCACGTGAAATGATCGGACATTACCGCGTAACAAGAGGAGCCCTGTTTTATGCTGGCAAACACACATCGCTATGCCCTTATGGCGATCGCTCTTTCCCTTCTGGTCATCTCGACTGCTCATGCCGTGGCAACGCCGCCTTCGCTCCCTGAGACAAAAATCAAGGACGGGAACATCACCTTTTTCTATAACAACCAAGCCGGTGTAAGCATCGCACCGCGATCAAACGCAGCTGCAAACTCGACCCAAGGCTGTTCCGCAAATACAGAAGGGGCCATCCGCTATAATAGCAACATCAAGAAAATCGAGTTCTGTAATGGCACCGAATGGCGAAGCGCTGTTACGCAAACCGTGCCAGCCACGATGAAGGCGGGCATTAAATACTCTGGGTGCCGCCCTGCTGATAGCGATGTGTCTGGTGACAGCCTAAAGACCGTGTATAAACCCTATGGTGTTGTTGGATCGCATAATATCCATCTTGCTTGTCCCAAGGATTATGTTTTTGTGGGTTCCGACCTTCAGCCCCCGCCCCTCCCCAGCACATTCATCGACCGCTTCTGCTGCCCACTTCATCTTTATACGCCTTAGGAGTCACCCGTAATGCGTGCCTTAATCCTCTTGATCCTTTTGGGAACGCTTGTGCCGATGTCCTCACAGGCGGCAAACCCTCCTGTTCCTTCCAGCCGTGTGGATAGCTCTGGCCGAATTGGCTATGCCTTTGACGATGCCTTTTCCGTTCGGTTTGGAGAAAAATTCGCCGGAGCTACCCGCGGCGCTTGCACCGCAGAACAAAAAGGAACCATTAGATATAACACAACGGCAAAGAGCCTTGAGTTCTGTTCAAACCAAACATGGCGCAGCGTCAATCCACCAAAAGTTGAGATTGATTATTCAACCTGCGCGTATGGAAGCAGCCCAACCATCACTACATATGGATCGCCCGGCGTTGGGAATTCAGATGTAACCTGCAATGGGCGAGACGAAGTGATCGTCGCGACAGACAGTCAGCCCGATAAGCTGACCGACGATTCGAGTGACAGCCGCGCCAGAGCACACACAAAAATTATTTGCTGCAAGCTTAAACTCAACACGTCCAACTAGAGCACCTTCGTAAGGCTCATATCCGCGAGAAAACGAGGAAAACCATCATGAACCCTTGCTATAAAAGCCTCTCCCTTTTCATCTTCTTCCTTCTTTTCTCTTCGCTTCCCTCTGCTCTTGCGGAAACAGGGACATCCATAGACAGTAAGAACAATATCCAGTTTATATTCAACGATGTCGCATCAATTAAAATTGCGCCAAGCTCGACGGCCGCCGCCGGGTCCGCCTGCGCTACCCCTTTAGACATAAAAACTGGCAAACCCGTTTACGAAGGCGCAATGAGGTTCAACGACACACTCAATGATATTGAGTTTTGTAACGGGACTGTGTGGGCGGGCATGTCTCAACCTTATCCGACAGGCTATGCCGTTTCTGTCGACTACTCAAATTGCACGGCAGCAATCGCAAGTCACAATAACAAGAATCTGTACTCATATTACAAGGCCTTTGGAAGTCCTGATGATTTCCAGATCAATCTGGCTTGCCCTAAGGATTATGTCATGGTTGCCTCGGACGCTTCGGCTCGAACGAATACGGATACATATACCGACGCTTTTTGCTGTAAACTCACCGTGAAATAGGCTTGTTAACCAATTAATCCGCGCTCTTTATCGTTTTACTTTCCAGCATGGTCTGTTAGAATGACCCCCATGCGCAAAAGCAATGAAACCCTTTTCATGATGACGGAGGCCGTAGCAACGGCAGGCTCCGACGCGCGCATCTCGATCAGCATTATCGCCATTATTATTCCTGCGTAAGCAGGAACATCGGACGACCTCACCCACAATTTGGCTTTTCTATTGATCCTTCGGGCCCCAAGGTTCCGTCGGTCCTTTCTCTCTATCACGGTTTTCGAGGTTATTATGGTTTCGTCCGGTACACTGAATAATGACAGGCGCGTTTATCTTTATGACACCACGCTGCGCGATGGCGCGCAGACAGAAGGCGTGGATTTTTCCTGCGCCGATAAAACAAAAATCGCCCATTGGCTCGATGCGCTTGGTATCGCCTATGTCGAGGGCGGCTGGCCGGGCGCGAACCCGACGGACACCAATTTTTTCGCCGATCCGCCTGCCCTTAAAATAGCGCGGTTCACAGCCTTTGGCATGACCTATCGTGGGCGCGACCCAAAGGACGATGAAGGGTTTAACGCCGTTGTGGGGTCATCCGCAGGCGCTGCCTGCCTTGTTGGGAAAAGCTGGGACATTCAGGTGACCGAAGCGCTTGGCCTATCCCTTGAAGAAAATCTACAAGTCATTCGAAACACCATGGCCTATGCCAAGGCGCAAGGGAAAGAGGCGCTATTCGATGCCGAACATTTCTTTGACGGGTACAAGTCAAATCCAGCCTATGCTCTCCAATGCCTTTTGGCCGCGCATGAAGGCGGCGCGCGTTGGCTTGTGCTCTGCGACACGCGCGGCGCAACCCTGCCGCATGACGTTGTGCGGATTGTTGGCGAGGTTCGCGCGGCTCTTCCTGCCGAAGCCAACCTTGGCTTTCACGGCCACAACGATAAAGGCTGTGCCGTTGCCAATTCGCTTGAAGCCGTTCGCTGTGGCTGCCGCATGGTTCAGGGCACGCTCGCAGGCCTTGGGGAAAGATGCGGCAACGCTGATCTGCTCGCGCTTATCCCAACGCTTGTTCGTGATTTTGGGTATGATGTTGGTGTGGGACCTGAAGCCATGAAAAGCCTTACCCAACTGAGCCATGATTTTGCGGTGCTTTTGGGTCGTGAAGCGGATGTCGGCGCGCCTTATGTCGGGGCGTCAGCCTTCGCGCATAAAGGGGGTCTTCATGCCTCTGCTATCGCCAAGAATCCAGCCTTTTACGAACATATGGCCCCGGAAACTGTAGGCAACCGCCGCAAGATCCTGATGTCCAATCAGGCGGGTTTGTCCAACGTCCGCGCGCGCCTTGAAGGCCTTGGGATTGACGTCGCCGCCGACGATCCGGCTCTGCCCGGCCTTCTGGCCGCCGTGAAAAAACACGAGCATGAAGGCTATGCCTATGACCGCGCCCCCGCCAGCTTTGCCGTGCTGGCCTTGCGCAAATTGGGACGGTTGCCGCGTTCCATCGACGTTCAGGCCTTTACGATAGACAAGCGCGGAACGGTCGAAGACGGAGACGAGCCCGTCACGCGTTCAACGGCCAGCGTCACGGTGCAAACGGCCCGTGGGTCTGTCACACGTTCAGCCGAAGGGAATGGTTCCGTTGATGCGCTCGATCAAGCCCTTCGCACCGCATTGAACGGCGATTATCCAGAGCTTATGGACGTCCGTCTTGTCGATTATCAGGTACGTATTTTGAACGGCAGCGCCGCAACAGGGGCCACCACGCGCGTTTGGATCGAAGTTGAAGACGCAGCCCGTCAGAACAGGTGGGCATCGGTCGGCGTATCCCCAGACCTTGTGGG
>CAYZXV010000072.1:0-7012 GCA_964482525.1 uncultured Rhodospirillaceae bacterium
CCCCTCCCCAAGGGGAGGGGGACTTTACGGCTATTATTGCACTGCCTTTAACGAAGGTTGCGCACATCGAGAACTCTCTCTCAACGATCACGGTGGAATCCCCCTCCCCTTGGGGAGGGGTTAGGGGCGGGGTTGGTGAGGACAAAACCAGAGTGGAGGCCAACTCAACAGCCGAAATTGCTGAAGCCGTCAAGATGGCTATTCGTGCCCTATGGGTGAATAAGTTCCGTACCTTCCTTACGCTCTTGGGGATCATCATCGGCGTGGCTTCGGTGATTGTGATGTTGGCCGTAGGTACGGGAAGCAAACAAAAGGTCCTTGACCAAATCACGGCGATGGGAACCAATCTTATTATGGTTCGTCCTGGTGCGCCGGGCATGCGCCCCAGTGGCGATGTCTCGACCTTGACGGTTGAGGATGCAAACGCCATTGCGGCGCTTCCGAACGTTCGGGCTGTGGTGCCAGAGCGGTCGGGACGTTATACCGTGCGGCGTGGGCCCGTTGATGTGATGACGTCGGTTAGGGGCACGAATGCCTATATGCCTTCGGTCAATGCGTGGCCGGTTGTTGAAGGAACTTCACTATCGGAATTAGACGATCAACGCATGACGCCCGTCGCTATGATTGGCCAAACCGTCAAGAAAAACTTATTCCCCGACGGGGAGTCTCCTGTTGGTCAGACCATTTTAATAAAAAACATCCCATTTGAAATTGTTGCCGTCATGGGGACCAAAGGCGCCTCCATGTTTGGCAGTGATCAGGACGATGTTGTTTTTATCCCCCTGTCGACGGGCATGGTCCGGTTGTTCGGGCGTTCTTTTCTCAACCATTTGGTGGCGCAGGTTGAGGATTTTGACCAGATCGAGAGGACCCAGGAGGCGATCGGCGCGCTTCTCCTTGAACGGCATAGGGTCGAAGATTTCTCTGTCCGCAATATGGCCAGTTTTATCGCCATGGCGTCTGAGACACAGAATACATTGACGCTATTGTTGGGGGCTGTGGCTGCCATATCGCTTCTGGTTGGCGGCATTGGCGTTATGAACATTATGCTTGTCAGCGTTACAGAGCGGACGCGCGAAATAGGTGTGCGTATCGCAACGGGCGCGCGAACGCGCGATATCTTGCTTCAGTTTATGACGGAGTCTGTTGTGGTGTGTCTGACCGGAGGAGCCCTTGGCGTTTTTCTTGGAATAGTGGTCGCGATGGTTGTTGATGCGTTCGGGATGCGTGCGGACTTGACGGTTGGGCCGATGGCCCTTGCGTTCACATGTGCCGTGTCGACGGGCCTTGTGTTTGGGTATCTGCCTGCGCGCAAGGCCGCGTTTATGGACCCAGTTGTTGCGCTGGCGTCGGAGTAGTTTATTTTTGGGGATTGTCACTGTGACAGCATGACAATTTATTTAGACATGATTTTAAAGCAAAGTCAAATATTTTTAGTTTCATGTATTGAATGAGTAATAATTGTAAGATATAGTCGTTTTTGTTGTTGTTCTACTGACAAACGGGTTATTCTATGTGTAAAGTTAAGATACGAAAGAAACCAACCCCCTTTGGCCTCATGACGGCCAAAGTGTCAGCACCCACCCCCGCCAGAAGTGTCGGGGGTTTTTTAATGGCCAAATTCCTGGCCCCACACCCCTCAAGCCATCACCCCTGACAGAAAAGGAAATCCCATGAGCGATCATAAAGGCGGTAATACTTTCAGCGACTTCTATAAAACAAATGACGAGACCGGCAGACCTGTGACGCCAAAAGATAATTATGCCGGTGTTTCTTCAATTGAAGAGATCTACGGCCTTGTGCCTAAGGAGCGCCAGGCAAAGCTCTCGATGAGCCGCTATAGCGAGCTTGCTTTGAAATAAAGAAAGCTGGTGGTGCCTCTCAGCTCTCAATTGTTCTGCGTACAGAGCTTGAGAAGGTGGGGTGTGTTTGTTGCAGGTTTTTTCTTCTTCAACCTTAATGAAAGGAAAGGCGTGTCATGGAAAAGGTCAAAATAGCTGGTGGAAATATCCCTCCCTCGGTGAAAGCCGAAGTGTCTGCTCCCTCTCGGACCCTCCCACCGGAGGGTTTTTTTATGGCGGTGACGGAAGGTTTTTTCTCGCCCGAAGTTCTGATGGATTGTGTTGAAAGTGGCTCGCCATATAGGTCGTATGGGGTTACGGATTCAACGGCCATGAATATTGATCGTCTTGTGAGGTAGTGCTTTAAGGGCGCTACCTCCCCTTGTGCAGATAGGTTTCAACTGATTGGGCGGCAGGGGACACGCTGTCGATCACGCTGTTATGGGCATCGGCCATCTGGCACCGTTTTTCAAAGCGGTGCCAGATCCGCTCATGAAAAAAATAGGCGATTGTTTGCACGCACGGTTCAATAAGACCGATCGCAAGCGCAACTTTCCAACTGCCGCTAAGGGCAAAAGCAACCAGGATAGCGATGCTCATATGCATGGCGCCATAGCTGAGGGTTTTGAGGAAAACTGGGCCGTTCATAGATACACCCCGTGCGAAAGGATAAGGTTTTGGCTTTTCGATGTCTTTCATGTATTATGTTAGACAAATTTGTAAAAAGGCAACGAAGAAATAGGATCGCGCATGGCGTGGAGCAGTATGAAAGGGTGTCAGGAAAAGGACGGTTGGCTCACGGGACAAATCCTTGTGGCCATGCCGGGGATGCTCGATCCACGTTTTGAGAAAACGATCATCTTTATGTGTTCGCATGGACCTGACGGCGCGATGGGGCTTGTGATCAATCGCCTTTATGGCGATTTGAACTTTCCTGGGTTATTGACCCAATTCAACCTATCCCTTGCGCCGGGGATTGAGGATTTGCCCATCTACTATGGTGGACCCGTGGAGCCTGTGCGTGGGTTTGTTTTACATTCTTCGGACTACAAAAAAGAAGGGACAACGCCCATCACACCGACGATCAGTATGACGGCTACCGTTGAGGTTTTAAGTGCCTTGTCACAAGGAAAGGGACCGGGGCAGGCGTTACTGGTTCTTGGGTATGCCGGTTGGGCGGCTGGGCAACTTGAAAACGAGATTCAGGCCAATGGTTGGCTTACGGTCCCGGCAGACGATGCGTTGATTTTTGACGTTCCAGCCGAGGATAAATGGGCGCGCGCGATGGCTACAATTGGCGTTGTCCCCACCATGCTCTCCACCGATGTGGGGCATGCTTAAGTTCTCTCTATAGCGATAACCCCGACGGTGACGCAGGCGATGATTGCTAGGCTGATGGGAATAAGGACCATATCAAAGCCAATCACACCAAAAGCGATTGAGATCAAAAGGGTCGTTATGATTTCGATGATAGGATATCGTGCGGGAATTTTTGCCTGACAATGACGGCAACGCCCACGTAAAAATACCCACGAGAAAACGGGAACGAGGTCAGGGACGCCGAGCGTCGTCTGGCATAGGGGACAATGCGAGCGGGGGGTAACAATCGAAAGACGACGAGGGAGCCTATGGGCCAGCATGGTTGTAAAGCTGCCCAGCGTCAGGCCGATGAGCATACCTACGAAAAGACGCACAACAAGCAAGTCTTCAAGTGCGGGCATTATTCACCAATTTCTTTGGAGAAGTCATGAGTGCACAGGCACAGCCCGTGTTTTATAAGCCAACCAAGCGTGCGCCATACGCGCTCGCGCTCGTCCGTCGGCGTCAGGTCCATGATTTCGCGAACACTCACTTCACCTTTTCCGGATACAACATCCAACATCAATTGGATGAGCGGGAGGGGTAAAAGAAGATCAGGGACAAACAGGTTCATGTCATGTTTGACAATTGCCGCAAGATTTGTGGGCGTTGGAGGACAGCAAAGCCTTGTGTTTTCGTTCAACGTCTTGCTTGGAAAGCTTTCAAACGTGCGCAACAGGTTCAAATGGTCAAGGGCTGCTGCGTCCCAGCCAATTGGAATTGGTGTTTGGTGCGTGGCGGTTTTTGCGCGAAGCCCCAGTTCGCGCCACAGATCTTCATAGGCTGGGATGATCACGCGCCAATCATAGTGTTCTTTGGCGCGCGCTGCGCCGTTCGCCCCCATTTGCGCGCGAAGCGAGTCGTCTTCGATCAGGGTTACAAACGCGCGGGCGATCGCGCCGATATCAAGGGCAGTGGATTGCGCCGCCGCCATGAGCGTTTTCCCATAATGCTTCGACTCAAAAGACAGGGCCGCCATTTCTTGCCCCGCCGAGGATGGTGGGGTGATTGTTGGAATTAAAAACCCATCGGTTTCATGGCGCACCCCATCGCGATAGCCATCCCAATCCGCGACAACGACGGGAAGGCCTCCGGCCATCGCCTCAAGGGGGGTCAGGCCAAAGCTTTCCTGTACGTTGTCTATGAGAGAGGTAAAAATATCGCCTGCCGCCCACAGGCCGTCTGGAAAGCGGGGGTCTGTGTTTTCGATGATGTCCCAGCAAAGCGTTTCAGCAAAGGCATGAAAGAGTGATTGATACCGTTCGCGCATTTCCTCGGCAGGCATGTAATAGCCGTACATCACAAGACGAACTTTACGCTGTGTTGTCTTTGCCGCTTCACGGGCTGCGAGCAGGAGGGGGAGGGGGTGTGCTTTAGTCGCGAAGTTAAGCCGCCCAACAAACAAGATCACGATTTCATCATCTGTTATGTTCAGCGCGGCGCGCTGCGCTTGTCGTTTCTCAGGGGTTCGCCGTGCGGCCAGCTTCTCGGTGTCTAGGCCAAGCGGGATGGTCGGTGTTTCCGGCGGAGCTGGCATGGCTGCCGCGCCAAAACGATGGCGCAGGTAATCGCTTTGAGCTTCCCAAATCGCCAGAGCGGCTTTCTGAATAGCGCGCGAAGGGCAAATAAGGGCATCGCCCGGCCCCGTCGGCGCAATCAAGATGTTGGCAAGGGTTTGGGTGACTTGATCGCCGCTAAGGCTGTGGACAAGGCCACAGATAGCATGGGATGTCTTTGTCCGTGCGCGCCGCCATGCGGGACGTGTGATGTCAGGGTCCGGCACGAACAGGGTATCAAGGAGCCCCAGTTTCATAGGGTCCTGCGCCGGATTGAACGGCACACAGCAAGTGATGGGCTCACAATTACGTAACGTGCGGACAAGGTCAAAGAAATGCGCATGGCTTGCCGCGTCTTCGCTGTGACAGATCAGACGCGGCTCGCGCGTATGGGATATCCATGCGCGCATAAAATCCTCAATCGCGATGGAGAGGCCCAGGGCGCTTTTACGTTGTTCGTGGAGGTAGTCGATGGCGACGGTCATGGGATCGAAGGCAGAAAAGGCAGGTGCTGTTGCAAGTAGGAGGTCAGCTTACCCTTATTATTTCATATATAACAAGATGTTATTTTCTTATGAAAAGAGGGTGGATTCACTCCAATTATTTGTTATGATGCGGCTTAGGGCCCCTCCTGCCACAGGTGCGGGACGCGCCCGAACCGATCCAGAAAATCTGTGGGCTTTTGGATCGTCCGGTGGCTTCGCGCGGCCGGATGGCGCTCTTTTTGCGTCCAAAGTCCATGTTTGAGGAAGAAAGGAAGAAACCCATGCCTTTGCCATTGATGCCCAAAGCGACCGCTGTTTGGCTTGTTGAAAATACGACGTTGTCGTTTGAACAGATCGGGGATTTTTGCGGCTTTCATAAACTGGAGGTTCAGGCCATTGCGGATGGCGAAGTGGCGACGGGTATTCCCGGCCTTGATCCGATCATGAACGGCCAATTGACTGCCGAAGAGATCTCGCGCTGCGAAAAAGATCCCCGCGCGCATTTGAAGATGGTCAAGACTGACTTGCCCATTCCTACGACTCGTGCCAAGGGCCCCCGCTACACGCCGGTATCCAAGCGTGCGGACAAGCCCGATGCGATTATGTATCTTATCAAAACGTATCCCCAGCTTTTGGACGCTCAGGTTGCGCGGTTGCTTGGTACGACCAAGGACACGATCGCGAAGGTGCGCGACAAATCGCACTGGAATGCTTCCAATATCAAACCCCGCAACCCCGTTTTGCTCGGTCTGTGCAAGCAGGCGGATCTAGATGCCGCAATTAAGCGTGCGGATCGCCGCGTTGCGCGCGAACAAAAGGCGGCTGGCATCGACCCTGTGACAGTTGCCCCGGTGACAGATGAAGCTCTCAGCTTTGAAGCGCCAAAGGTTGACTCGCCGTTCAAGGATTTTGATGCGCCGGACACGGGCACGCCCAGCGTGACCTTTGACTTTGGCGAGAAAGTCGTTGTGGACGAAGAGGAAGAAGAAACCTAACAAATCCTCGGCAATTGCTCGCCCGCCAGCCAATCGACCATGCGGGTGCCGCCGAGAGTGGTTTGCATTTCTACAAAATGATGATCATCGGGAATGACGCGGCCAATAATGGCCGCGTCTTTTCCATATTCATGGCTGCGCATGACGGCCAAAAGTCTTTCGGCATGCTCGACCGGGCAAAAGGCGATGAGCTTCCCTTCATTGGCAATATAAAGCGGGTCGAGTCCCAAAATTTCGCACACACTGCGCACAACCGGACGCACGGGCAGGGCGGTTTCGTCAAGGCGCATGCCGACCCGCGCGCTTTGCGCCATTTCGTTGAGTGTCGTCGCAAGGCCGCCGCGTGTTGGATCGCGCATCGCGTGGATTTCTACGCCGCTTTCGATCATCGCGGCAATCAGGCCATGAAGCGGCGCGCTGTCGGACAAAAGCGGTTCGGTGAAGGTCATCTTCTCGCGCTGCGCCATAATGGCGGTGCCATGGTCGCCCAGCGTTCCGTTGATCAGAATGGCATCGCCTATCTGAACATGCCGTGCCGATAAATCCAGCGAAGGATCAAGAGCCCCAACCCCCGCCGTGTTGATGAAAACGCCGTCCGCTTTGCCTTTCTCGACGACCTTTGTGTCGCCCGTGACGATTTGGACGCCGCACGCCGTCGCAGCTTCGGCCATCGATGTGACGATCTTCTGCAAGTCAGAGAGA
Source organism: uncultured Rhodospirillaceae bacterium (assembly GCA_964482525.1). GTDB lineage: Bacteria > Pseudomonadota > Alphaproteobacteria > UBA9219 > UBA9219 > UBA8914. Next base: position 6,939 of record CAYZXV010000072.1, read on the forward strand.
GGGAAGCCTTCCTCAAGAATAAACCCTGCCGTCAGCCAAAGGGGCTTGGCCCCGCACAAGGCGACGTCGTTGAC
>CAYZXV010000073.1:0-1668 GCA_964482525.1 uncultured Rhodospirillaceae bacterium
AAGGGCAACGGCATAAGACCGCCCATTTGTGCGCGGATCACTCTTGTCGGAAGAAGAAAAGACAAGCCGCGTGCCTCGGTATGTAAAAAGGCCGCCGCCTTGACGCACTACACGCGCCTCAAAGAGGTGATAAGGTCCTAGCGGCTTTCCATTCTCAAAAACATCGATAAGGGAACAGCCGGGAAGGGCTTGATCCTCATCTTGCACAAACGCTGGCGGCAAATCAACGCGCCAACCCAGCACCCCTTCAGGCACCATGTTTTGAGCTTCAATAAGATAGGACTTGTCCTGCATACCCATCTTATCCAACGCTGGCGGCGTCCCGCTTCAATGTCTCAATGAACTCCTTGAAATCCGCAGGCGAGCGGAAGTCGCGATAAACGGAAGCGTAACGCACGTACCCCACATGGTCGAGGCGACGAAGTGTTTCCATCACCAGCTCACCAATTTGGCGCGTCGTGATCTCGCTTTCGCCGGAAGTTTCCATCTGGCGAACAAGGCCATTGATGACCTGCTCCAGCTTCTCCTCCTCAACCGGGCGTTTGCGCAGCGCAATCCGCATGGAACGGGCAAGCTTGTCGCGATCAAACGGCTTCTTTGTTCCATCGTTCTTCACAACAATCAGTTCGCGCAACTGCACACGCTCAAACGTCGTAAACCGCGCATCGCACTGCGGACACGACCGACGACGACGGATCGCAGCATTGTCTTCGCTGGGCCGGCTATCTTTAACTTGCGTATCATCATATCCACAAAACGGGCAACGCATAGGAACCTCAAAAAGGTTAGGTGTAGATTGGGAAACGGTTGCACAAGGTAATGACACGCTGCTTGACCGAGGCCTCGGTCGCGCTGTTATCGCCTTCCTCGCCTACCTTGGCAAGACCATCAAGAACTTCGGCAATCAAATCGGCGACCAATTCAAACTCAGCCACGCCAAAACCACGCGTGGTGGCCGCCGGAGATCCGAGCCGCACACCCGACGTAACAGCCGGGGGCAGGGGATCAAAGGGAATGCCGTTTTTGTTACATGTGATGTTTGCCATCTCAAGGCTGTGGCTGCTGGCCTTACCCGTCAATTTCTTAGGTCGTAGGTCAACAAGGAGAAGGTGACTATCCGTCCCGCCGGAGACGATATCAAAGCCATGGGTCTTAAGGCGCGCCGCCAATGCTTGGGCATTTTCGATCACGCGCTTCGCATAATCTTTGAAAGAGGGCTGTAGCGCCTCACCGAGCATCACAGCCTTGGCCGCTATCACATGCATGAGTGGGCCACCCTGAAGACCAGGAAACACGGCCGAGTTGATTTTTTTGGCCAAGGATTCGTCATTGGTCAGGATCATGCCGCCACGCGGTCCGCGCAAAGTTTTATGCGTGGTCGTCGTCGTGATGTGTGCATGAGGCAAGGGCGAGGGGAACACCCCGCCAGCAACCAACCCGGCAAAATGAGCCATATCGACCATAAGATAGGCCCCAACTTCATCAGCAATTTTGCGGAACCCCGCAAAGTCGATAATGCGCGGGTAGGCACTGCCCCCCGCAATAATCAATTTGGGTTTGTGTTCGTGGGCTAGACTCGCAACCTCGTCCATATCGATCCGCCCGTCTTCAGCGCGAACCCCATAGGCGGCGGCTTTAAACCATTTGCCCGACATGCTGACCGATGCG
>CAYZXV010000073.1:1678-6889 GCA_964482525.1 uncultured Rhodospirillaceae bacterium
AAAGGATCGCATCGCCGGGTTGAAGAAGGGCCAAGAAAACAGCTTCGTTTGCCTGGGCGCCCGAATGGGGTTGGACATTCGCATAACGACAATCAAACAACTTGCACGCACGCTCGATGGCAAGGCTCTCGGCAATATCAACCTTTTCGCAACCACCATAATACCGTTTACCCGGATAGCCTTCGGCGTATTTGTTGGTCATGATAGATCCCTGCGCCTCAAGCACGGCGCGCGAGACTATGTTTTCCGAAGCGATCAGTTCGATATTGTCTTGCTGGCGCTCAAGCTCTGCTTTGATAGACGCAAACAGGGCGGGGTCACGAGCTTCTAACGAGGCATCAAAGAACGCGTTTGTCATACCGACCCGATCCTTTCGCAGAGAGATTACAGTCCACCTAAATCCGCAAGTATCCGACATCGGTCGGCATAACGCCCTCCGAGAAACGGGGTTTCCAAAAACGTTTGAAGGCAGTCGATCGCAAGTGATGGCCCTACAATTTCGGACCCCAGCACAAGCACATTTGCGTCATTATGTTCCCGGCACAACCGGGCGGTTGTGTTGTTGCTGCATAACGCGGCGCGGATATGCGCAAAGCGATTGGCCGTCATGCCCATAGCCTGACCCGTACCACAGATCAGGATGCCGCGTGAGTTCTCATCATTGCGCATGGCAGTCGCGACCTTGATGGCATAGTCGGACGCATTGACGCTATCCGACGTTCCGGGGCCAAGATCGCGCACGTCATAACCATGGTCAGCCATCCACGAAGCAAAGAGCTTCTTCAGGCCAACACCGCGATGGTCGGACGCTATATATAGGGTTTTGTTTGTCATAAACCCACCATAGAGCCGCCCCAGCCAAATCACAAGGGGGTCTATGGCGTTTTGTTTTCAGACAAAAGGCTTACTAACGCCCAATCGACGTATAGCTAAACCCGGCAGCTTTCATTTCCTCGGGTTTATACACGTTACGAAGGTCCACAAACACGGGCGCAGCCATTAGGGCCTTTGTTTCTGCAAGGTCAAGCGAACGGAATTCGTTCCATTCGGTCAAAAGGACGGCGGCGTCAGCGCCCTTAAGAACGTCTTGCGCATCCTTGCCCCACTGCACTCCGGCAATCAACTTGGCAGCCTCTTCCATCGCGACAGGATCAAACGCCTTAACTGTTGCCCCCGCCGCCGTCAGCATGGGCAGAACATCCAACGCCACACTGTCGCGCATATCGTCGGTGTTAGGCTTGAACGCCACACCAAGAACCGCAATCGTTTTGCCCTTCACGCTTCCACCACAAGCCGCAATGACGCGATCAGCCATGCTCTTTTTGCGCTTGGTATTAATGTCTACAACCGTCTCGACGATGCGAACGGGGCTGCCGATATCATGTGCTGTCTTCACGAGCGCGAGGGTGTCTTTGGGGAAACACGATCCGCCATAGCCAGGGCCTGCGTGCAAGAATTTCTTGCCAATACGACCATCAAGCCCGATACCCTTGGCGACGGATTGTACATCCGCGCCAACCTTCTCGCACAAATCCGCAATTTCGTTGATAAAGGTAATCTTAACCGCCAAGAACGAGTTGGCCGCGTATTTAATGAGTTCGGAGGACTCCAATGTCGTTTGAACAATCGGCGTTTCTAACAAATAAAGGGGCCGGTAGAGCGCCCGCATAATCTGGGCCGCTTCTTCACTTTCTGTCCCGAACACCACGCGATCAGGACGCATAAAATCGTTGATCGCAGACCCTTCGCGAAGAAACTCTGGGTTCGAAACGGCAGCATACCGCGCTTGTGGGTTGGCTTCGCGAATGATCCTTGCAACCTCACGGCCTGTACCGATCGGAACGGTTGATTTTGTAACAACGGCCGTAAAATGATCGGGGGTCAAATAACCCGCAATATCCTTGGCGGCCTGATATACATAAGTCAGGTCCGCATGACCATCGCCACGCCGCGTAGGCGTTCCCACCGCGATAAATACGGCATCCGCCTTGGGCTCACACGTCTTCAAACTAGTGGCAAACGACAAACGTCCAGCCGCAATGTTGCGTGCGACCAGATCGTCAAGGCCGGGTTCATAGATTGGCATGACGCCGTCATGCAGCCTTTTGATCTTGCTCTCATCCGGGTCAACACAGGTGACATGAATGCCAAACTCGGCGAAACAAGCGCCCGAAACAAGGCCGACATAACCGGCTCCAAGAATGACCATACGCATAACACAAACCTCATAGCTCTGGGAAAGAGCGCCTCAGTACCATAAAAAACACAGGAAATACAATATCTCCTGCGGCGCGCCCCAATAACGAAAGAACCTGTTCTTAATCAAAGAATTATAATGTTAATAGGTGCTCGAGCGCAACGGGGCGCACATGATGTCCATCCAAATAATGGTCAGCAAGAGCTATGCCATCTGGCCCTACGGTCGTTGCATGGACATCCACAAGCCGCACACCTAACGTTCGGGTTTCACGCGCCAACGCTTCATTAAACATACGAACTGTGTTTTCTACAAAAACCTTTGCCTCCAGCGACAATCCAAGCCGCCCGACCGCAGGAGCCGGAACATTGAGGAAGACGGGCGTAAGCTTTTCTCCCTGGGCTGCATGAACGGTTTGACGAACATAGGCCCTCACCGTTTGGGCAACAAGTTCAGACAAATCCCCGCCGTGCTTTTTATGATATTGAAGGAATCCTTCATCAATCCGGCAATCGATTTCACCAAACCAAAGCAGGCAATCCGAAGATTCCAAAGCCACGCGTTTAAGAGTCCGCGCCAGCGACTCGCGGTAAGGATTGTTCTCTGCCTGGGCCAAATGCCACGCTTTCGCCCCGACGATAAGCTCTGGCCTAACCTTATACAAGACGCCTTCCACTGAAGCCTGTGCGCCCGCCAGCGCAAGCCCATGACTGTCACTTATTACCGGGAGAATGGGGCGGTCTTCCCCACTTAGCTGCCGACGCTCCAGCGCCAAACGAGATAAATACCCCTCATAGGCCCTCATATTCTGGACATTTTTATTCTGACGTTCTGCTCTTATACGCTTGTAATGCAGCGAGGCCCGATCAAGCGCCGAGGCTAAAGCGCCCTCGTCACCGACCACCCATGCGCGAAGGCCCCGACGAACAGCCATTTCATAATCACAAACAGGATCCGGGGTAGCGTTACGCTCATAGGCAGAAATAACTCCATCCCATTTCAGGACAGATTCTATACGAAACAGCAATAAGGCCCAATTGAACAAAATTGTACGATCTGGCAATCGGTCATTCGGCAACGCCTTTTCATAATTCGCCAAAGCTTCATCAAAAAGACCACAAGAAACTTGTACGCCAGCAAGGTCACTTAGCGTCCTGACATTGCCAGGATCAAGACGGCACGCTTCCATCAAAGAAGCCAAGCCCGTTTGATAAGCCCGTTTCTTAGCGTAAGCCATGCCAAGGTTTCTATGCGCAGCAGCTAAAAAAGGGTTCGCCGCGATCGCCTTCTGAAAGGCATCTACCGCTTCCGATATTTGTCCACGCTCACCAAGAAGAATACCCAGGTTATTATGCGCCTCTGCGTAATCCGGACGTAAAACCAACGCCAAGCAATAGTGCCGCTCCGCGCTTTCAAGATCTCCCATTTCCTTAAGAGCAACCCCCCAATTATTATGAATCGCAGGATTGTCCGGGTCTATCTCTGCAGCCCGGGAGAACGCGCCAATCGCTTCGCGAAGACGAACGGCCACACGCAGCGCCTCTCCCAGGTGATTGTGATAAGTCGCAACGTCCGCGCGACGGTCAATGGCACGCTGGATAAGGCTGATCGCAGCTTCAGCCTGCCCACGTTGCAAATGCAGAACCCCCAGCAGATGAAGCGCATCGGGCTCTTGCGGGTTGTGATCGAGAATCTGCCGATAAGTTTTTTCAGCACAAAGCAAATCACCCGCCTGATGGGCGGCTATGGCAGATGCCAGGGCAGCAGGGATCGAATACGACATTGGAACGTGGATAGCACAAAAGCGAGAGAATCAGGCGGGCCTCAAATCTTGACCCTGTTTAAAGGAAAAATGAAGGAAAATCGCATAGAAACCCACCCCCAGGGGCAGTTCTATTGAAAAAAATGCATGTTTTACCGTCCAAAACGCATAAAGGCGATTGCATCGTATGAAATTGCTGCTAACAAAATATTGGTGCCAATGTGATTCTATCGAAGCACGCTGTGGCATCTTATTCAACTTCAGGAGATTGTTATGGCCAAGAAAGCAACCAAAGCCCCTGCGACCGTGCGCCCCGTCAAGGACGTGCTGACCAAGTCCGCCATGATTGGCATGATCGCAGAAGCGAATGACGTCTCGCGCAAAGTCGCGAGCGGCATGTATGACACGTTGGTCGGTATTATCATGGGCTCCGTGCACCCGAAGGGCGTCGGTGAAATTACGCTCCCCGGCGTGTTGAAGGTTTCGTTGCGCAAAGTTCCCGCCCGCAAGGCTGGCACACTGATCCGCAACCCTGCCACGGGCGAAATGATGAAGGCTGCCGCGAAGCCCGCGACGGTCCGCGTCAAGATCCGCGCGCTTTCCAAGCTGAAGAACACCGCAACGGGCAAGTAATCGCACGCTGCGCATAAGCAAGAAAAGGGCGCAGAAATATCTGCGCCCTTTTTCTTTTTTCATAACACGACATGGTTACGTTTTATCTTTATACGCACACAGCTCTCGTACCGGACACACAGGACATTCTGGTTTCTTTGCTTTACAAACATATCGACCGTGCAGGATCAACCAGTGATGGGCATGAACAAGCCACCTTTCCGGCACCACCTTAAGCAATTGGTCCTCAACCTCTCTTGGCGTTTTTCCTGGCGCGAGCCCAGTGCGGTTCGCGACACGAAACACATGCGTGTCAACAGCCATGGTCGGCTGACCAAAAGCGACGTTCAAAACGACATTCGCGGTTTTCCGCCCAACGCCTGGAAGCGCCTCAAGAGCCTCGCGAGCTTCTGGAACTTCGCCTCCATGACGCTCCAGCAGTATTTGCGAGAGGGCAATAATGTTTTTGGCTTTTGTATTAAGCAGGTTGATGCTTTTGATATAGGGCTTGAGTCCTTCTTCACCCAACGCCGCCATCGCCGCCGGCGTTTTTACTTTTTCAAATAAAGAAGCTGTTGCTTTATTGACGCCCATATCTGTCATCTGGGCAGAAAGCACAACCGCAACCAAGAGCGTATAG
>CAYZXV010000074.1:0-6888 GCA_964482525.1 uncultured Rhodospirillaceae bacterium
TCTTTTCACGCAGCAACACACGCGACGCAGCATAGTGAGAGAAAAAAGACGGCATGGGTGTGTTGTCAAGGATGTAAACCACAGCCCCCCCTTCCGTCGAAGGCAGGCTGTCGAACAGAACTTGCGTGAGCAAGGCAGGGACCACAGCATTGATACGCCTGTGGCGCGCCCCGTCGGGGTCCTTCTCATCACGCTCAAACAAGCTTGCGTTGTGCACAAGCGCGTGAACGGGCGTTTCACGCATGCTGGCCAGCAAATGATGCACGTCCTCTTCTTTTTCAAAGTCGGCATGAACTAGCGTCACGCATCGCCCCATCGCCGCAATCTCATGCACCAAAGCCTGCGCCGCATCAATCGAATGACGATAATGAAGCAGGATATCCCAGCCCCCTTGCGCAAGCGTTAACGCAATTTCTCGCCCGATCCGCCGCGCGGCCCCTGTGATTAAAACGCGTTTTCCCAATTCATGTGTCATTACGAGCCCTCTTGTTGAGGTTTGTTCTTGCCTATCAACGCGGAAATCACGCCATGCCAAGTGCGTATTTCCTGCTCTGTCATTTCAGCCCGTTGCAGAGCCGCTTGTAAATTGCGCGTGATGGTTGGCCTCATATCATCCGCGACAAAATAGCCAGCCTTGTCGAGCTCGCCTTCCAGACGACTGTAAAAGTTCTGATACTCCTCATGCGTCGCGGGGCGGCTTTTGCCCATCCGGATTTGGTTATCCGGCGTCGCGTCATTCGCCTGAAACCACTCATACCCAATAAGCAGGACTGTCTGCGCCAGATTGAGCGACATAAAGGCGGGGTTGAGCGGGATGGTGATCTTCGCATTGGCCAGCGCAATATAATCATTCACAAGCCCCATCCGTTCCGGCCCGAACAAAACCGCGACCTTCTGCCCATCACGAACGCGCGCGACCATATCGGGCACCGCCGCGCGCGGCGTCATAATCCGGTTGACCATGTCGTTGGTGCGCGAGGTCGTCGCATAGACGTAATTGATATCCGCAATCGCAGCCTCAACCGTGTCGTACAGCTTCGCATTTTCAAGAATATCTTCCGCTCCTGAAGATGCCGCCATCATACGTTGGCGATGGATTTCAGACAGCGGCCATGGATCGCGCGGCGCGACAATGCGCAGCTCTGGCAAGGCGCAATTCGCCATGGCCCGCGCGGTCATGCCGATATTTTCAACAAGCTGCGGGTGAACAAGGATAATGATGGGACAAGACATGAAAACCGACTTTATTTCTTTGCCCCAGATACTTGTTCACGCGCCGCAAGCTGGGCCTCGGAAAGCTGGAACCCAAGCAAAACACGCAAGGGCGAGGACTTCCCTTCTTTTGCTTGTTTTTCCTCATGCGGGAGCGTGACATGAAGCGGCTCGGCCAACGCGGCGCGGCGCGCCCCCTTTTCAAAGGCAAACGTGGCCGTCATCATTTTCTTTGAGATCACTTTATCCTGTGCATCAAGCACGGTCACAAAGAAGGGAAAACTCGCCCGCGTCCCGCCCAAACGATCTGTTTTCTCGGCCCGCATCAAAAGTTCAAAATCTATTGCAACTTCATCCCCACGATAGGAACAGCGCGAGACCGCCACGTCATCCATCATCGCCGCCGCAACAAGCGTGGAGGCATCTGGCGTATCACGCCCGTAATCGTCCACCCGTTCAAGCGCACGAACAACGGCAACCTGAGGACAGGTTAGCGCAGGCGTTTTCGACCCACTCGCACAGGCAGAAAGAGTTAAGAGCGCAAGCGTTAACGTTATCGTATGAAAGGTGCGTGTGGTCATGTTTTCAGTCCCGTTCCTTTCGCGACCATCCAATAGGCAACATTGAACAGCGCAAGATTAACCGCAAAGAGAAGCGCCATACCGCCGGGTATAAAGCTGTCCGCAACACCACCGACGCCATAACGAAACCCGTCAATCATGTAATAAAAGGGATTTAGATAACAAACAGACTGCCATTGCGGCGGCAACTGGCTCACCGTGAAGAACGTGCCCGACAAAAACGTAGCCGGCATCACGATAAAATTCTGAACCGCCCCCAAATGATCAAACTTATCCCCCCACAGCCCCGTAATCAGCCCAATAAGCGAGAGCATCAAAGAGCCCATGACGCCGAAATACAACGCCATATCAAGGTGAACAACGCGCAGAGGTGAAAAGACGGCAAGCAGCGCGAGGCCAAGCACGCCCACCGCCACCCCACGCACCACGCCACCAATGGCATAGGCCAGAACGAATTGAAGGGGGGAAAGCGGCGCCATCAAGATATCCGCGATATTGCCCTGAAACTTCGAAAGAATAAGGGATATAGACGTGTTCGCAAAGGCGCTTTGCGCCATCGCCATCATCACAAGGCCTGGGATAAGGAAGGTCAAGAACGGAACCCCTCGCCCCGTGATCTCGTTCCCCACACCCACAGCAAATACCGCATAAAATAGGAGCGTCATCACCAAGGGCGACACAAGGGTTTGACCCCAGATTTTAATAAATCGATGAATCTCGCGCCCTGTCAGGGTCATAAAACCGCGCCAGTTGCCATAGGCCGGGAAAAAGGCATGAAGCGACGAAGGCTCGTCCGGCAGAGCCTCTTGTTCAACGATATTCAAACGGCGGCGGATCAACGGCTTTCCTTACGCAAAAAAAGAAAGGAATAACAAATCAGAAGGCGAGGAAAAGCCTACTGTTTTGCCTTAAGCCAGTCAATCTTGTTGGGACGGTTTTCAATATAATGGGTCATGGCGATCAAAACCCGCTCGTCAAAGGCCTTACCCGAATCATTTGCCATGGTTGAAAGGGCTTCTTTGAAGGGAAGTCCATCTCGGTGCGCGCGTGGGCTGACAAACGCGACAAAGGCGTTACATGCCGCAACGATGCGGGCGGTGATTAAAATTTCCTCGCCCCGCAGACCCGAAGGCACCCCCGTCCCGTCATAACGCTCCAGAACTTGGCGCAACGTCGGAACCACCGGCCCGTCAAACCCTATGATGGCAAGGATATCGGCGGATACCAAGATGCTTTCTCGCACACGTTGCAGCTCTTCCGTCGTTAAAGGGGTGGTTTTGGTAAGGATCCGGCGCGAAACCAAAACCTTGCCAAAGTTCATAAGCGATCCGGCGATCTCCGCCGCCTCGACCTGTATCTTATCAAGCCCCATTTCCTCGGCAATCGCCTTGGCCAACTGACCCACGCGCAACGAGTGGCCAGTCGCATACGGGTCGCGACGATCCACTACGGCCACCAACGTGTCGATTACCTGGCGCAGCATTTGTTCACGACGTTCGCGTTCGACAATTAAATTGGTTAAATCTTCCTCGCGCACAAGCACACAGCCTGCCAGCTCTTCTAAAGATGAAACGCAGACATAGTGGCGCTGAAGAAACCGTGTTTCCTTTGACTCCGTCAAAACGCGATCCACAATTTCAAACGGCTCGTCCGAAGCGCGGGCTTCTGCCAAGCGAAGCTCAAGCTTCATAGCCTCGTCGTTTGGCAATATGCGAATGGGCGGTTGCCCAACAATTTCCTCCGGCGGCTTTTTGAGTAAGCGCGCCGCCACATCGTTGACAAAGAAATACCGATTGTGTCGGTCAAAAATGGTGATCGACGCTGTTTGATGGTTGGACACCAATCGCAACATATCTTCGCGATAATCCAAACGATTTTGTAATTGTTCAACACGGGATTCATAACCCGCGCCTAACCGTTGGCGCTCTGACACTTTCGAGTCTTCAATCAACACAAAAGCCAAGCTCAAAAGCGAGAAAAAGGCCACCAACAACCCGGCCAAAAAGGCCAACTCCCCTTCTTTAGTCGCCTGAACATGGGACGACCACAAAAACCACAGGGCGGCAAGCGCAATCATCAGCAGGATGGCCGCAACCGTATTGAGGACCAATTGCTTTTTCGCCTTAACGGGCTGGGTCGCTTCTTTTTCGTTGAGCGTTTGGGGTTCCATTTGTGATTCAACCAACGGAATAATAAGGGGCAGGACAAAGACCGAACGCCCTAATCTAGCGCCTAATCCTCAAGTAGAGGTTAAAACGAAAGTTACTAATATTTAACTAAGCTGCGGCAAGCTTGGTCCGCTTGCGTTTCCCGTGCGCCCCTCGCCGAAATCCTCGTACTATCTCTTTGAAAATAAAATCATGCCGGACCCCCAACGCCCTCGGACTCTTTCGCAGGAAAATATGCTGTTGGATCTCGTGGTCCGCCTGGACAAATTGCGCGCGGGTCGGCTCGCCGCACACATTCATCTTTCAAAATTATCAAAAGCTTACAACAGCGATCGTTACATGCGTATTGCGATCGACTCTTTTAACAATTATGTCGCCGGATTTGAAGGTCACCTCTTCCCACTTAAAAACGGCGATCTATTCTTTATCGCAAAGGACGTGACCTCGACGCTCTTGGAAACGGCCGTAAACCGCATACGCCTTCTGTTCAGCCAAGATCCCTTGCTCGAACAGCGCGGCCCCAGAGGGGGCTCGGCTTTTTGCACCTATTACAACCTTGAGGTCGACTATGCCGACGTTTTGACTCTGGCCCGAACTTTGAGTGCGGACGTCGACAAGGCAGCCGCCCTTGCGCAGGATCACCCCCCCAAACCCTTGGCGCAAGCAACGCCTGTCCGCCCCGAAATTTTGTCCCGCCTTGAACATTCCTTGGAAAATGTTGATGTTACCAATATCACGCGCAGGCAAACCGTCTGTACCATCATCGAAGGGCAAGAACCCCAACCCCTTTTCGAGGAAATTTTCATATCCATCGAAGATTTACAACGCGTTGTAACGCCAGGAATCGACCTGGCCGCCAACACCTGGTTGTTCCGCTATTTAACTCAGACCCTTGATCGGCGCGTCATGCTCATGCTGATCCGCGACGGCATTTCAACCTCGCGCCCCTTTAGCTTGAACCTCAACGTTTCCACAATTCTGACCCCCGAATTTGCCCGCTTTGAAACTATTATATCGCCGCAACTTCGGGGCCGTCTTGTGATCGAGATGAACAAACTGGATGTGTTTTCGGATATGGGCGCGTTTTTGTTTGCGCGCGACTACCTCCACGATCATGGGTTCCGCCTTTGCCTTGACGGGCTGACCCATCACACCATGCCTTTCTACAGCCGATCAAAACTTGGGTTTGACCTGATCAAAATTCTATGGGCCCCTAACGCGCTGGATATCATTTTACCCAGCATGCTCCCCGATATCAGGAATATCATTATGGAAACGGGCCAAGCCCACACGATCCTGTGCCGCTGTGACGACGAAACGGCTATCCGGGTCGGCCAAGAGCTTGGAATCGTCATGTTCCAAGGCCGCTATGTCGACAAAGCCTTAGTTTCAACACGGACCCAGCCCACCGGGCGGTTTTAGGGTCGAAACTAGGTTCTAGGTCCCCCTTGAATCCACCTGCGCCCTCCCCCATATAGGGTAGAGTTGTTACCACTTGATTCTTAAGGGGTTCCCTATGACCGAAGAACGTATGGCCTTTAAGGCCGAAGTCAGCCGCTTGCTCGATATCGTTGTCCACTCGCTCTATAGCGAGAAGGAGATCTTCCTGCGCGAGCTTGTCTCGAATGCTTCGGATGCCTGTGACAAACTCCGCTATGAAGCCCTCACAACCCCAGAGCTTCTTAGCGACGAGGCCGATTTCAAAATTGCGATCACAACTGACCCTAAGGCCCGCACGATCACGATCTCCGATAATGGCATCGGCATGAACCGCGATGAACTAATCGAGAACCTTGGCACCATTGCGCAATCCGGCACCGCCGCCTTTATGAAGAGCCTTGAGGAGGCCCAAAAAGGCAACCTTTCCCCTATCGGGCAATTCGGCGTCGGCTTTTATTCGGCCTTTATGGTTGCGCAGATGGTCGAGGTCACTTCGCGCAAGGCAGGGACACAGGAAGCTTGGTGCTGGCGCTCTGATGGCAAAGGCGAGTTCGCCGTGGAAGAAGCCGAACGCGATACAAACGGCACAAGCGTGACGATCTACCTGAAACAAGGCGAAGACGAATTTTTAAACAGCGACCGCCTGAAAGGCATCGTCAAGCTGTACGCCGATCATATCGCCTTGCCGATCCTTTTGAATGAGGAAGAAGAACCGATCAATCAAGCCCGCGCCCTGTGGCTGCGCCCCAAAAGCGAAATCACGCAAGACCAATACAAAGAGTTCTATCACCACGTCGCGCATGCCTTTGATGAGCCTGCGCTTACGCTGCATTGGAAGGCCGAGGGCGTTCTTGAGTACAACAGCCTTCTGTTCGTGCCGAGCATGAAACCCTATGATCTGTTCGACCCACGCCGCAAGCATAGCGTGAAGCTTTACGTCAAGCGCGTCTTTATCACCGACGAAGCCGAAGGGCTTATCCCGCCCTATCTGCGATTCCTGCGCGGCATTGTGGACAGCGAGGATCTTCCGCTTAACGTTAGCCGTGAGATGCTGCAAAACAACCCGATGCTCGCAAAGATCAAACAAGGCATCACACAGCGCGTCTTGAAAGAGCTTGCGACCTTTGCCGAGAAAAAAGACGAATACGCCAAGTGCTGGGACCTCTTTGGCGCGGTGCTTAAGGAAGGGCTGTATGAAGACGAGACGAACCGCGACGCCTTGCTCAAACTCTTGCGGTGTCACAGCACACAGGACGAGGGCCTGACCTCGCTCGCCGAGTATGTTTCGCGCATGAAGCCAGAGCAAAAGGAAATCTATTACCTCAATGGCGACAGCCTTGAGACACTCGCGCGCAGCCCACATCTAGAGGGCTTTAAGGCGCGCGGGATCGAAGTCCTCTTCGCCGTTCAGCGAAGAGGCGGGCGAGGCCGCGTTCTACGGCCCGAAGATCGACATCGACGTGAAGGACGCCATCGGCCGCACCTGG
>CAYZXV010000075.1:0-6837 GCA_964482525.1 uncultured Rhodospirillaceae bacterium
TGGCTCACGGCGCAAAAACCGGGCTTTTATACCATGGATGATGTTTTGGGGTTATAGGGGTTCGTTATGTTCGCTCGTCTGGCGCTTTGGTTTTCTCTTGTGGTTCTGTTCGCCTCGCCTGCCCTGGCGTCCTCTTCGCAGCAAGTTGGGGACGAGCATGTCCGCCTACGGCTCCTTTCAGCAACGAAAGCTGTTGGTGAGCAATCACCGCTCCTCTTGGGACTTGAAATGATCTTGGCCAATGGATGGCACACCTATTGGAAAAAACCGGGTGAAACGGGCGATCCCCCCTCTATTGACTGGAGCGGATCGACCAATCTGAAAAAGGCGGAGATGCTTTTCCCGACGCCCCTTCGTTTTGGTCCGAAGGAGTTAGAAAGTATCGGGTATAACGGTTATACGGTTTTTCCCCTTCGCGTGACGCCAGAGCGCGTGGGCGAGCCAATCTTGTTGCGGGCTGCCGTGACAATGCTGATATGCCGTGAATTGTGCGTCCCTGAACACCACACCCTTTCCCTTTCTCTTCCCGCAGGCGAAGCCGTCGATTCTGTCGAAGCCGTCACACTGCGCAGTTCGCTTGAAACCGTGCCAAAACCAGCAACCAAAACCGCGCCGCTTGGCATCACCGCCATCGCCTACGGATTGGACAGCGTAGCCCTCACCCTGCGCGGCAAAACGAAGCTTAACGCCCCCGACGTCTTCGTCGAAACAGAGGAAAACTATCTGTTTCAAAGGCCAACGGTCCTTATCAAAAATGACCCGCGCGAGGCGCATGCGACCATAAAGCTTCTCTCGACCCTGCCGCCGGGCAAAAAGCTGTCGGATATTCCGATGATCTTCACCCTTGTCGACGGCCATCAAGCGATCGAACGCGCAGCAGCGGATATCCCGCTTTCACGGGGGGCGATGGATGATTGGCGCGCGTCGCTGATCGTCGTCTTCACACTTGCTTTACTGGGAGGGCTTCTTCTCAATCTTATGCCCTGCGTTCTACCCGTCTTATCGCTTAAGATCCTCAGCATGATCCGCAGCGGCAGCCGGAAGCGACGGGCCGCGCGTTTGTCATTTCTTGTGACTTCGGCCGGGATCATCGTGTCGTTCCTGCTTTTGGCGATCGCAACCATCCTACTTAAGAAACTGGGATTCCTTGTCGGATGGGGCATCCAATTCCAGCAGCCGCTTTTCCTTGTCTTTATGATCGCGCTGTTGCTCTTTTTTGCGGCCAGCTTGTGGGATGTTTTCACCATTTCGCCGCCGCGCTGGATCATGGACCGGATCGGCGGCACGAGCCAAGCCCATTTGGTCGGTGACTTTGCCAGTGGCTTTTTCGCGACGCTTTTGGCCACGCCCTGCTCTACGCCCTTTTTGGGAACGGCTGTCGGCTTTGCGCTTGCCGCAGGTGCCATCGAGATCTTGCTCATTTTCTTCGCGCTTGGCACCGGCATGGCCCTACCCTTTCTCGCGATCGCGGCATTCCCAACCCTGGGTTCGTTCCTACCAAAACCCGGCCCATGGATGAACACACTCTCACGCCTTTTGGGTCTTGGCCTTGTCGGCACCGCTGTGTGGCTTATGACCGTCCTCATCGGCCAATGGGCGCCTGCCAAAAGTCCCGAAGTCGACGCGCAAAAGGTCTTTCAGATTTTTTCCGAAGAACGCATTGCCGCCGCCGTTGGCGAAGGCAAAACCGTCTTTGTCGATATCACGGCGGATTGGTGTTTGAATTGCAAGTTCAACAAACGTTTTACCTTATCACGCCCCGAAATCGTCAAGCGTCTGGCCGACCAGACCAAGGTGCTTGCCTTGCGCGGTGATTGGTCAAGCCCCAACCCGGCGATCACTGACTTCTTGAACAAATATGGACGTTACGGAATCCCGTTCAACGCCGTCTTTGGGCCCGCCGCCCCAGAGGGGATTATGCTTCCCGAATTGCTCACCGAGGAAAGTATTTTGACAGCCCTTGATCGCGCCGGTGGGGTCGAGCGTTAGGATTAGGCACGCTGCGATAAACCTTGCCCTGATACCAACGAACCTATGAACTAACCTTTTAAAAAAACACCGTCATTGCGACCCCCGTGAAAGCGGGGGGAAGCAATCCATGGAGCGCAAGAGCCCCAAAAGACAGTATTTCCGGCACGTCAGATGGATTGCCGCGCTCCCAAGAGGTCGCTCGCAATGACGGCTCTTTTTTTGGTGGGGTCAATAATCCATGCGTTCGCTGGTGTGACGCGAAACAAACCTTTCATACATCCCCTCCTAGGGTGGCGGAATAAATTGAGCCAGTTAGAAAGCTAAACCTACGCCTTGACCTGCGGCACAATGACGAGCGGGACGTGCAATTTGCGCAGCCCTTTGTCCGAGGTCAGGTATTGGATCAGCGCGTTGCCACCCTCTTTCCCGCCAGAGCCCAGCACAAGCACAACGCCAGCCCCCAGCTTTTCAAGCTGCTCCATCAACACAGCACGGCGTTCGCCCTTGACATAAAGGCATACCGGTTTGGCCCCGGATAAGTTTTGGGCCAGAACCTCATGCGAGGCCATTTGCGCGCGCGCCTGAGCAAAGGCTTCATCATCCATCGCACGCTCAACACCGCCCCATGCCGCAATGACCGAGGGTTCGATCACCGAAAGAAGCGTGACGGGCACCTGCGCGCGCCGTGCGGCACCGGCGGCATAGCGCAGCGCGGCGTCAAACTCTGGGCTTTCATCAACGACGACCAGAAAGGTTGTTGGGTTTTCCGCCATATCACACCGCCTTTCTAAAGAGATGAGACGCGCCGCCCCCGATCAGGAGGACGAGGAAGATTGCCAAGGCGGCATACAAAGCCGGGCTTTCTGCCGCCAAGCGCCGGATCATGCTGGCCATGCCGATCGGTTGGATTTTAAAGGTCGCTTCCCGACTTGCGCTTACAGTGCCGCCACGAACCTCGTATATCGTCGCCTTATACTCGCCCACCGGCACATTGGGCGGCAGGCGAATATCAGCACGAAACAGTTTCTTGTCGCGGATCTTCACGGCCTCGCCAAGCTCAAGGTAGAGGCCTTTCGCCTGTCGCGTCAGTTTGAAACCTGCCCCTGCCTCGCCCTCAAGCGGCAAGGCGTCGAGCCCAAGACCCAGTTCTTTAAGCGTCCCTGGCTTCATCAATTTGGCAAGAGGCCGCGAGGACAAGACGGCATAAAAACTCGCCACCGGCTCTAACGTCTGGGACTCGCCATTGATCCAGATGCCGTGCTGCTTCACTTTTTGCCGGACAAGCGCGCGCGCGGGCGGCCCTTCAAAAACCACAACAATGTCTGACTTTGTCGAACGTAGCGCGCCGAACACCGTCATGCGCGCGCCGTCGAAATCCTGCGTCACGGGAATGAAATCTTCGGCCAGATCGGCGACGGCCTCTGGTTCAGCGCAGACAGGGCCAGCCAAAACAAACAGCGAGAGGATGAGAAGGAGAATACGGATCATCATAACACCGTCACATCAACCGAGAAGGGAAGCGCGGGCGTAACCATGAGTTCGCGCAACAAAAAAGCGGCCATCGAAAGAATGACCAAGGCAAGGAGAAGCCGCGCCATCTCTGGGGCAAGACGCGCCGACAGCCGTGCGCCGAGCGGGACGCCCATCACGCTGCCAGCCAGCAACACAACGGCCAGCAACAAATCGACCGTATGGTTTGACACGCTTTGCATCACGGTCGCAACGGCAGAGGTAAAAATGATCTGCACGAGTGAGGTGCCATTCACAAGCCGTGGCGGCATTTTCAGGATATAGATCATGGCCGGAACCATCACAAACCCACCCACGCCCAGCATCGAGACCAAAAGCCCCGCCATCACGCCCATCCCAAGCGGCAACACAAAACTGACCCGTAGGTTTGAGGCAGGAAAATCCATAGCAAAAGGCGTGCGCGCCCCCCACCCTTCAACCAACGCACCACCGGGCGAGCCAGCGGCTTGGGGCCCGCGCGGCGCACTGCGGTCACGTTGATTGCGGCGAATGACGCGGCGCAAACTTTCCCAAAACATCAGAGTCCCAACCACCGAAAGCATCGAAACGTAACACACCACAATGAACAGGTTGATCTGGCCCATTTGCTTGAGCCATTTGAAAATATGAATGCCAATGCCCGTGCCGATCAGGCTGCCAACCATTAGGATAAATGCCATTTGGAAATCGACATTGCGCCGCCGCGCATGGGCGATAGCCCCCGAAAGGCTTGTCCCCACCTGTTGGTTGGCTTGCGAGGCAACGGCAATGGCGGGCGGGACGCCCAGAAATGCCAGAAGTGGGGTCATCAAAAAACCACCGCCAATCCCGAAAAGACCGGATATAAAACCCACAATGACGCCAAGACCCATCAGGACAAAAACGTTCATCGACATTTCGGCAATCGGAAGATAGATATCCATAACAAGCACAACCCTTTCCAAGGGCACACCGTAAAGCCACATGCCCCCCAGCGCAAGCCGCGTCGATGTGCCTTTTCTTCTTGCTCTTCTTCTGATCCCACCACCAATTTGACCCCGCCCCTAACCCCGCCCCCCATTTTCCCAAAATGGGGGGAGGGGGACACCACAGTGTTTTCGGAAAGTAAGTTTCTTTGATGTTGAAAATTTTAATAACATATTTGCCGTAATAGCGTAGGTATCCCCCTCCCCTTGGGGAGGGGTTAGGGGCGGGGTGTCTAATGCTGGACGCAGAACACAAAGAATTATGTTTTATATTCAATGAATTGCGTTTTATTCCTTCGTTAATACATTAAACAGCCCGTTGTGGGACTTTTTTAAGTTTTTGCCTTTACGATGAAGTACATGGCGTTTTTGGGTAAGGGTATCCCTTGGTTCCCCCGTCATTCCGGGGCGCGCAAAGCGCGAACCCGGAATCCCATTTGGTTTACAAAAGACAAACAAATGGGATTCCGCCTCTTCGCGCGCGGCCCAAGCCGCACGCTTCGTGCGGAATGACGTTTGAGCAATGACCCCTTCCTCAAAGCCGTCACAAACCACTTATGGATCCGCATGTCTAACCCATCCCTGCCCCACACTTGGCCCCGGTTATTTGTCGACGCGCCACTTAGCGCAAAAGCGACCGTCCCCCTGTCGCCTGAACAAACGCATTATCTGGTCCATGTTATGCGTGCGCAGGTGGGCGAACCGCTGCGCGTCTTTAATGGCCGCGATGGCGAATGGCTTGCACGCCTGCCTGCCCTGCCCCAACGCAAGAAGGATCTCGCCGTTGTAAGCCTTGAATCCCAGCGCCGCCCCCAAAGCCCAGAGCCCGATGTATGGATGTGCTGTGCGCCCCTGCGCCGCCAGCATTTCGATGCCCTTGTGATGAAGGCGACCGAGCTTGGCGCTGCCGTGATCCAGCCCATCTTGACCGAACGCACGCAAGTCCGCGATTGCGGCGCGGCACATCTGCGCGCCATCGCCATGGAAGCCGCCGAACAGTCGGAACGCCTGACGATGCCAGAAGTGCGTGAGCCCATGCCCCTCCCCAAACTGCTCGCCACCTGGCCGCAGGGTCGGCTTGCCCTTATCTGCGCGGAGTTTGGTGAAGCCCTGCCATTGCGTGAGGCTTTAACTAAACCGCTGGCCCAATCGCGCCCACAGGCCGCCATCCTGACCGGTCCCGAAGGCGGCTGGACCGAAGGAGAAATGCGCCAGATGAAAGAATTGCCAGAAACCTTGTCCTTGCGGCTTGGGCCGCGTATTTTGCGGGCCGATACGGCTGCGCTGGCTGCCTTGAGCTGTTGGCAGGCGCTTTGTGGAGATTGGCAAGCATGAGTTCGCATAAATCGGAACCCCCCTCCTCTGTGCTTATATCCTCCTTCAACTTTTCGAAGGAGAGGACGCAGGCTGGAAAGGATATGATAAAGACGGCGACAACGACCCCCTTTGGCCACAGCACAGCCTCGGAAAGCTCGGTTCATTTTTCGACCATGAGTAAGGCGGGAACGATTAAGAAGCATATCGAAGATAGCGAAGAGAAGAGCAAGGAAGAGGCCGAGAAAAAACGTAAAGGCCGCTTTTGGAAAGGCAAAACACCCCTGATGGGGCGCGCCGCTGCCTTGGACAAAAAGAAGGCGCTTGAGGAGCTTGCGGAAAAAAATCCATTTACACGCAAAGGAAAGTCAAAGGCCATCATCAACCCCTTTGCGTCGTCCAGCAAGGCGCGCAGCCGTAAGGATTACGCCAAAGACTATCTTGAGCGTAACAAAGCACGCATGATGACCGTCGAGGAATTGGCCAAAACCGAAACCGAAGAAGAACAGCAACTTCGTATTCGCGCCCGGTGGCTTCTCGATCAAATCTTTATCTGGAAACAAAAAATGGGCACGGGCGAATATGACGACGGCGTTGTCACGCATCACGTCCAGATGTATGAACGCGAGTATTACGGCATCGAATACCGTTTCCGCCCGATGTAACGCGACAGGACCTCACACGCATGACCCCTTTACGCCTCGTTTTTATGGGAACGCCCGATTTCGCAGTGCCTGCGCTGGCGGCGCTGCGCGCGGCAGGGCATGACATCGTCGCGGTATATTGCCAACCGCCCAAACCCGCCGGACGCGGCCAATCGCTTCATAAAACTCCCGTGCATCAGGACGCCGAAGGGTGCGGCCTCAACGTGCGCACACCGCAAAGCCTAAAGAAACCAGAGGAGCAAGCCGCCCTTGCCGCCCTTGCGCCCGATGTGATCGTGGTCGCGGCCTATGGCCTGATTCTGCCACAGGCGGTGCTCGACATCCCGCGCCTTGGGTGCCTCAATATCCACGGTTCGCTCCTCCCGCGCTGGCGCGGCGCAGCGCCAATCCACCGCGCAATCCTGGCCGGGGAC
>CAYZXV010000076.1:0-6805 GCA_964482525.1 uncultured Rhodospirillaceae bacterium
AAATGGGACCCCCGCCTTCGCGGGGGTGACGAGGTGAGTGGAAAGTTTGCACTTAACCCGTCATGCCCGCGCAGGCGGGCATCCCATTTTCTTAAATCGTTTTATATTGAATCAGCTGCATCTAAGTATACCCAAGATTGACACGCTACGTCTTTGATTCCATAACAAACTCATGACCAAATCCCGCACCACCGCATTGATTGTTGCCGCAGGCTCTGGCCAGCGGTTTAAAAGCCCGATCCCAAAGCAGTATCAGGATATGGGCGGCATGCCCGTCCTGCGCCGCTCGATCCTCGCCTTTCTGGGGCACCCGCATATTGATGAAGTACGGGTTGTGATTAGCCCCCAGCATCGCGACCTGTATGACCGCGCTGTGGAGGGGCTTTCGGTTTTGCCGCCCGTCCATGGTGGCGCAGCGCGACAAGATTCCGTGCGCCTTGGTCTTGAGGCTCTCGCAAAACAGGAAAACCCACCAACCTTTGTGATGATCCATGATGGGGCGAGGCCGCTGATTGATGCGGCGACGATCACCGATGTGCGCAAGGCTCTCGATACTGCGCAGGGCGCTATTGCCGCCAAGCCGCTCGTCGATACGCTGAAACGTGGGGATGGCACAACGATTGTGCAAACGATTGATCGCGCGAACCTGTGGCAAGCACATACGCCGCAGGCGTTCCATTTTGCCAAGATCCTTGCCGCGCATCACGAAGCGGCGGGGCAGGCTCTTACCGACGATGCCGCCGTGGCGGAGAAAGCAGGCATGAAAGTGACTCTCGTCCCTTCGAACCCCGATAATATGAAAATCACAAACCCCGACGATCTGGGCCGCGCCGCGCGGCTTCTGGGACAAACCTTTGGCGATATTCGCACGGGCCTTGGTTTTGACGTGCATCAGCTTATCGATGGAACAAGTATTCACCTTGGCGGACTTGCCATCCCGCACGATAAAACCCTGAAAGGCCATTCGGATGCGGATGTCGTATTGCATGCCGTGACCGATGCGCTGCTCGGCACCATGGCGGCGGGGGATATCGGTACGCACTTCCCGCCCTCCGACCCGCAATGGAAGGGCGCGGACAGCGCGATCTTTGTGCGTCATGTCGTGCGTATGATTAATGAGCGCGGCGGTATGATCGCGCATGTGGATGTGGTGATTATGTGTGAAGAGCCGCGCCTAGGCCCGCACCGCGAGGCGATGCAAAAACGTATGGCGGATTTGCTGGATATCGCGCCAGAACGTGTGAGCCTAAAGGCCACCACCACCGAACGCCTCGGCTTCACAGGGCGCGGCGAAGGCATCGCCGCTCAGGCGGTTGCGACGGTACGGTTTTAAGGACATTGTTTTTTATACAGAATATCGCTAATATGCCCCTGTTTTCATCATCGCCCAAAAGGGGAGCTCAAAATGTCCGCTATTACCCAAGTTCACAGCCGCGAAATACTTGATAGCCGTGGCAATCCGACGGTTGAGGTTGACGTTCGCCTTGAAAGTGGCGCGATGGGCCGTGCAGCGGTACCTTCGGGCGCATCGACAGGCGCCCATGAAGCGGTCGAGCTTCGCGATCAGGATGGACAACGGTATGGCGGTAAAGGTGTCCTTCGCGCGGTTGAACATGTGAATAGTGAGATCGCCGACGCAGTTGTGGGACTCGATGCGCTTGACCAACTTGGCCTTGATGGGGCACTGATTGAACTTGATGGTACGCCCAACAAATCTCGCCTTGGCGCAAACGCCATTCTGGGCGTCAGCCTCGCGGTCGCACGTGCGGCAGCGATGGAGGCCGGTTTGCCGCTCTATCGCTATATCGGCGGGACGGCGGCCTCGCTGCTTCCTGTGCCAATGATGAATATTTTGAACGGCGGCGCACACGCCGATAACCCCATCGATATCCAAGAGTTCATGATCATGCCCGTGGGCGGCGAGAGTGTAACGGACGCAATCCGGATGGGCGCGGAAGTTTTTCATGCGCTCAAGAAATTACTCAAAGATGCAGGACTTAACACCAACATCGGCGACGAGGGCGGATTTGCGCCCAATCTTCGCTCTGCTGACGAAGCCTTGACCTATATCATGAAAGCTTGTGAAAAGGCAGGATATGAGCCCGGATCCGATATCGTGCTGGCGCTCGATGCAGCCTCAACCGAGTTTTTTAAGGATGGGCAATATCACCTGACTGGCGAGCGCAAAGTGCTCTCTTGTGAGCAAATGGCGCGTTACTACGCCGATTTGTGCGCCAACTATCCGATCATCTCCATCGAAGATGGTATGGCCGAAGATGATTTTGAAGGTTGGGAGTTGCTCACCGAAGAACTAGGTGACCGGGTTCAGCTTGTTGGGGACGATTTGTTCGTTACGAACCCTGTAAGGCTCTCGCAGGGAATACAGCGCGGGCTTGCGAATGCTATCCTGATCAAGGTCAACCAGATCGGCACGCTCAGTGAAACGATGGAAGCGGTCGAGATGGCGCATAAATCTGGGTATCGTTCCGTGATGTCGCACCGTTCTGGCGAGACCGAGGATTCGATTATTGCGGATCTCGCGGTCGCCATGAACTGTGGCCAGATCAAGACCGGCTCGCTCTCGCGCTCAGATCGTCTTGCCAAATATAATCAACTGATCCGTATCGAAGAGCAGCTTGGCAAAGTCGCTCGCTTCGCCGGGACGTCTGTGTTGATGGGATAAGCTTTACATGGGTTTCGATGGTACTGCGAAACCGACCCCGCCCCTAGCCCCTCCCCAAGGGGAGGGGGATTTGCACGTTATTGCGGTAAGATTGTTTGTAAAATCACAACAACAAGAGAAATAGCTATCCACAAACACGGTGGAATCCCCCTCCGCCATCTTTGGGAGAATGGGGGGAGGGGCTAGGGGCGGATGTATTAAAGGCCTTGAAGTATCTGCCCATGCTTAGATCTATGCAGGGAACGCTGGTGCTAGTCGGGACTCTTATCACACCTTTTCATGCTCACGAATAAAGCCGTGGATCACGGGTTGGATCGTGTTGCGCCATGTCCGGCCTGTAAATAACGCAAAATGGCGAACACCAATTTCCACATGCGCCAACTTCATTTTGGCTGGAAGGCCCGTGCATAAGTCCAAGGCTGCGCGAGTCTGCCCTGGCGGTGAGCAATCGTCCAACTCGCCTTCGATCGTCAAGATCGCGGTTGACTTGATCGCAGATGGATCGACCACTTGGCCACGCCATGTGAACGCGCCGCGTGCCAACGCATTGGCTTGATAAATACGCTCGATCATCTGAAGATGAAGTTCTTCGGGCACGTCCATCACATGCTGGAACTGCCGATAAAGAATTTCGTGTGATTCCTTCGTGTCATCGTCGCCACGCACAAGATGATTGAAATAATTCTTTTGTTCCCTCTGATCGACGCCAAGCGTAAGGGCCATACGGTCAGATAATTGCATCATGCCGGGATAGACACGCCGAATGGCCCCCGCATAGTAAAACGGCACATAATGGATTTGTGTTTCTCTAAACCACGACAACGGCCTGTTTCTGGCCATGTCGGCAAGGGCACAGCGTGTTGCGTGTGGATCAATGGGACCGCCAATCATGCTCAAGCTCCGTGGTTGAGCGACGTCTTCGTTTGCGGCCATGATTGAGACCGCGCACAGCATAGCGGGTGAAGCCTGACCAATACTAAGAATATGTGTGTTCGGACCAAGTTTTTGAATGACCCCGACCAGAAATGCAATTTGGTCCTCAAGATCAAAATAGCCTTTTACAACTGGGATGGTTTTCGCATCGTTCCACGACACGACATAAACATCGTGTGTGGGCAACATGGCCTCAATCGTTCCGTTGATCAATGTAGCAAAATGGCCGGACAACGGCGGGACGATCAGGACACGAGGATCATCTTTCAGGTGCCGATTGATGCCGTTGTGTTTTGCCGTTCTTTCAAAATGATACACTTCAGCAAAAGGAGTCCGGTCTGCGATGCGTTGGTCTATGCTGATTTTTTCGCCGCGAAAGGCGGTTTCATAAAAGGGAAAGGAAACAGAGCGCCCGGCAAAAAGCATAGGTTCTCCCTGCATCGGGAAACATGAGGCAGCTCCTTGTGCAGCCACGGTTTGCCATGACGCCGAAAGGGATCTTTGCCAATCGAGAAAAGGATACAGGAACATAAAGGTGAAACGCGACTCAGGTGGGACACGGAAAGATAATATGGTTAACGTCAGTTTGTAAACAGCCAGTTGCGTTAAGGGAGCGTTACGAACGCGCTGGCATTGATGAGCAAATGGGCTCCAATGCTGGCCAGAAAGCCAAGCATAATGGCCCATGACCATTTCAAATGGCCAAGGAAGGTATAGCTTCCCTTGCTCATACCCATAAGGGCTGCGCCTGCGGCAGAGCCAGTCGCCAGAAGCGAGCCGCCCACGCCGACCGTGAGAGTCACAAGGAGCCATTCACCTAAACTCATCGCCGGGTTCATGGTCAAAACGGCCAGAGTTAGCGGGATATTCCCAAGAACTGCGGAGAATAAGCCCAGCAGCGTGTTGGCAATGGTTGGGCCAAGATCGTTGTATAGGAAGGTGGAAAAGCCTTCAAGATAACCGAACGCGCCAAGGCCACCGACACACAGCATAATCCCATAGAAGAATAAGAGCGTGTCCCACTCGATCTTTTCCATAATGCCAAAGATGTCAAAAGGCTTTCGGATTGGCCAGACCTTCGGCGTATTACCGGGAACATGAGGCACAGCAGGCGACTTCACAAGAAGACGTGTTTCTTCGCCATGTAAATAGTGACCGTATAGATTCAGCAAACCAAGGCCCAACATCATGCCCAAGAAAGGCGGCAAGCCAAGGTTGTGATCAAGAAAAACCGTCATGGCGATTGTGGCAAGGAACAACCCAACGACGACGTAGCCGCCTTCGCGAACGTGCTCAACGCCTTCAAAGACCTCCGATTGCTTTTTGGGCAGGGTGAGGGCGATCAAGGCTGCCGGAACAATCCAATTCACAATGGCGGGGATAAACAAGCTGAAAAATTGGGAAAACTCCACGACGCCTTTTTGCCAAATCATAAGAGTGGTGACATCGCCAAACGGTGAAAACACGCCCCCGGCATTCGCGGCGACGACAACGCTGATAAGGGCGGCGGCGGTCGATTTTTTATCTTTGCCCAGGGTGGAAATCACCACGGTTCCCATCACGAGGGCGGTCGTCAAATTGTCGGCAATGGGAGAGAGGAAAAAGGCAATCGTGCCTGTAATCCAATATATCCCTCGCACCGAAAGCTTTGAGGCCATAAGGCGGGTGCGCAGGGCTTCGAACACGTTGCGTTCGACCATGGTGTTGACAAAGCTCATGGCCGATAAAAGGAAGAGAAAAAGCTCTGCATAATCAAGCAGAACCTTACGCAGATAAGGGGCGACTTCGGCGCCTCGTCCCTCTTGGTGAAAGGCAATGGCCACAAAAATCCAAATTAGGCCAGCGGCCGCCATAACCGGCTTTGATTTGTGCAGATGAAGCTTTTCTTCAGCAAAAACGAGAATATAAGCTATAGCAAAGGTCGCCAGAATGGCGGGACCGATCCACCAGGAAGCGGAAACGAGCATGGTCGATCTCTCTTTCCTTAAAAAAGTCGGAATCAAGCGTTGCCAAAGGTATATAGTCTAGCTTGGATTCGGGCAATATACTCACGCACTATACCCCTTTTGTCCGTGACGGAGATTTGATCATCCATGGCGTGTTCCTTGCTCACCCTCGGCCCGTTGTTTTTCCATTGGCCCGTTGAGAAACGGCGGGATTTTTATGCGCGCATTGCGGACGAAGCGCCTGTAGATGTCGTATATCTGGGTGAAGTTGTTTGCAGCAAGCGCGCGCCTTTTTTCGATCCGTATATAGAGGAAACGGCCTCGCGCCTGTGCCGCGCGGGCAAGGAAGTCGTGATCTCATCGCTCGCGCTTGTGACCCTGCCGCGTGAGCTGGATGCCTTACGCGAGGCGGCTTCTGGCTCTTATCTTGTTGAGGCAAATGATGTTGCGGCGCTACGCGCCCTTGACGGGAAACCCTTTGTCGCTGGCCCCTTCATTAATGTGATGAACGAGGGCACGATGGACGCGGTTGTTGCGCAGGGCGCAAAGCGTATCGTCTTTGCAAGTGAACTCACGGGGACCTCTATTGCCACGCTCGCGGGGCGGGTGCCAACCGTCGAAAAGGAAGTACAGGTCTTTGGGCGCCAGCCCTTGGCCGTTTCTATGCGCTGTTATCATGCGCGCGCCCATGGGCGAGACAAGGATCACTGCCGTTATGCCTGCGAAGGCGATCCCGATGGGATGGAGGCGCAAACGCTGGCAGGGCAAAAACTGCTGGCGATCAATGGCACCCAAACGTTGAGTCACGGCTATCTCGTCTTGCTTGACGAAATCCATGAGATGGCGCAGGCAGGCGTGACGCATTTTCGTCTTTCCCCCCATGATACCGATATGAACAAGGTCGCGGAGCTTTATCGCGCCGTTATGGATAAAAAGATGCAGGCCGATGAAGCCCAAGCCGCGTTTTCCGCGCTCTTACCCGGTATCTCCTTTATCAACGGCTATTACCACGGGCGCGAGGGGTTGGCACTGGTCACATAGTCCTCATCGGGGTGATTGCGAGCAGAGTGTTCTGTGAGGGTTTCCTCTTCTAAACCGCTCCTTTGAAAAGGATGTATATTTTACGCAGATTTCGCTGTTGTCCTTATATGCATTATCAATAAATATTGTGCTTTGACCCGTTCCGTCACGATGGTGGATGGTCAGTTCCTTTTGCACTTGATCAAAAGCTTTTCCGCTGGTG
>CAYZXV010000077.1:0-6783 GCA_964482525.1 uncultured Rhodospirillaceae bacterium
TGCGCTCGCTGCGCCGCGCTGCTATGGGCCAGATGAGATGGCTGCGGAGAATCTGCTTCGCCTCCATTCCGAGCTGATGGTCATCACCGTGACCTGCAAGCAAGGCTCCACTGGCCGTGATTTAGGTAAGGCCTATACGGGCATCACGCGCCAGCATATTAAGGCCATTCAAGAGGCCGAAAGCACCATGAAAGCCTATTATGCATCGGTTTATGGTGGGGACGGTTTGGCGCGGCTTGATACGCTGCGCACACGCATGGCCAACGATTTTGGCCAAGAGGTTGCCAGCGAGTCGGCGCCAGCCTTTTGCGCGGGACGACGGGACCTTGTGACGCGGGTTTACGACTCAAAAAGCTTCTCGTTTGCGCAAGAAAGCCAAAAGGCCTTTGCCGGGGCGCGGGGCTATGAACCTTTGTGCGAAAAAGGGGCGCGCGTTGCGGCCATCCGCAAGGGAGAGGATAAAAAATAGTCGTTAAAAATCAACGACAAGACAGACTTAAGGAATATGCTTGACCAACGGCCTGTTATCGGCCAAAAAACCACGCAATTCAGCACAGCGCCACGTGTCAAACGAAGTGTCGACCTATGCCCAGTTTAAAAGACCTAAAGAACCGTATCGCCAGCGTGAAATCCACGCGCAAGATCACCTCTGCCATGAAAATGGTGGCGGCGAGCAAATTGCGTCGTGCGCAGGAACAGGCGGAAGCCTCGC
Source organism: uncultured Rhodospirillaceae bacterium (assembly GCA_964482525.1). Classification (GTDB taxonomy): domain Bacteria; phylum Pseudomonadota; class Alphaproteobacteria; order UBA9219; family UBA9219; genus UBA8914. The sequence goes on from CAYZXV010000077.1 coordinate 713, forward strand.
GACCCTATGCGGGTGCGATGCTGCGTATGCTCTCCAACCTTGCCGCGACGGCAGGCGTTGTTGACGCCGATCTGCCCTTGCTCACCGGAACCGGAAAGAACGAAACCGTTTTGCTGATCGTCATGACGTCGGATCGCGGCCTGTGCGGCGCGTTCAACGGCTCAGTCATTCGCGAAGCACGTCGCCGTATCGCCGCGCTCGAATCCGAAGGTAAGAAAGTCAAATTGATTTGTGTTGGCCGCAAAGCCTATACGCTCTTGCACCGCGAACATGAGTCCAAGATTCTGCATTCCGTTGAAAGTGGCGCCAAGAAACAAGTCGACATTGCCGATGTGCAGGGTCTTACTAACAAGCTGATCGGGTTTTATGAAGGTGGCACGTTCGATGTCGCCCATCTGATCTTCAACCGCTTTAAATCCGCGATCTCGCAAATTGTCGTGATGGAGCAGCTTATTCCTTTTGTGCCGACTGCGTCCGATCTTGCGCCCCAGATGGAAGGTGGCGAGCCGCTCGGTTATGAATTGTTTGAGCCCGCGCAGGAAAAACTGCTTGATGCGCTTTTGCGCCGCAATCTGATGACCCAGCTTTTCGCCGCTTTGCTGGAAAGTGCGGCGGGCGAGCAGGGCGCGCGCATGACGGCGATGGACAACGCGACGCGCAACGCTGGCGACATGATCGACCGCTTGACGCTGAACTACAACCGCTCGCGTCAGGCCTATATCACCAAGGAACTGATCGAAATCATTTCCGGCGCGGAGGCAGCGGCTTAAACCTTAGAACTTGAAATTAGGGAAACAAAGGATACTGACAATGACCAAACCAACCACAAGCGAAGGCCATATCACCCAAGTCATGGGAGCCGTTGTTGACGTGCAGTTTGACGGCGTGTTGCCGTCGATCTTGAATGCGCTCACCACCGAGATCGAAGGGCGCAAGCTCGTCTTGGAAGTCGCGCAGCATTTGGGCGAAAACACCGTCCGCGCGATCGCGATGGACACCACCGACGGCATGGTCCGTGGGCAAAAGGTTGTTGACCTTGGTTGTCCGATCATGGTTCCCGTCGGCCCCGAAACGCTGGGTCGTATCTTGAACGTCGTGGGCGAGCCCGTTGACGAACGTGGCCCCGTCACGACCAAGCAAAAGTTCCCTATTCACCGCGACGCGCCGGAGTTCACCGAGCAATCGACGGAAAAGCAAATCCTCGTGACTGGCATTAAAGTTGTTGACCTTCTCGCGCCTTATGCGCGCGGTGGTAAGATCGGTCTGTTCGGCGGTGCGGGCGTGGGCAAGACGGTTCTCATTCAGGAACTGATCAACAACGTCGCTAAGGCGCACGGTGGTTACTCTGTATTCGCTGGTGTGGGTGAACGCACCCGCGAAGGTAACGACCTTTATCACGAAATGATCGACTCTGGCATTATCAAGACCGATGGTCCGGGCTCGAAAGTGGCCCTCGTGTACGGCCAGATGAACGAACCCCCCGGTGCCCGTGCGCGTGTTGGCCTCACTGGCCTCACCTTGGCCGAATATTTCCGCGACGAAGAAGGCCAGGACGTGCTGTTCTTCGTGGACAACATCTTCCGCTTTACGCAAGCCGGTTCGGAAGTGTCCGCTTTGCTGGGCCGCATTCCTTCGGCGGTGGGTTATCAACCCACACTCGCGACCGACATGGGCGCGCTGCAGGAACGCATCACGACAACGAACAAGGGCTCCATCACCTCGGTGCAGGCCATTTACGTTCCGGCGGACGACCTCACTGACCCGGCGCCTGCGACTTCGTTCGCGCATTTGGACGCCACGACGGTTCTTTCGCGCCAGATTGCCGAACTTGGCATCTATCCGGCCGTTGACCCGCTTGACTCCACCAGCCGTATTCTCGATCCGCTGGTTGTGGGTGAAGAGCACTACAACACGGCTCGCGCGGTGCAAAAGATCCTGCAGACCTATAAATCGCTGCAAGACATCATCGCGATCTTGGGTATGGACGAACTTTCGGAAGAAGATCGTTTGATCGTTGCGCGCGCGCGTAAGATCCAACGCTTCCTCTCGCAGCCGTTCCACGTCGCCGAAGTGTTCACGGGCAGCCCCGGCGTGTTCGTGAAGCTTGAGGACACGATCAAGGCGTTCAAAGGTATCGTGGCCGGCGAATATGACCATTTGCCTGAAGCCGCGTTCTATATGGTCGGCACGATCGAAGAAGCCGTTGCCAAGGCCGAAAAGATGGCGGCAGCCGCGTAAGCGTTTTGTGAAGGAGCAGGACCAATGTCCAACCAACTTCAATTCCAACTTGTCTCCCCGCAAAAGCGGGTCTGTGACAAGGGCGCGGCCATGGTGACGGTGCCGGGGTCTGAGGGCGTGTATGGTGTGCTTTTCGGACACGCACCGATGGCAACAACACTACAGCCCGGTGTTGTCGAACTGTACGAAGCGGAATCGTCCGTTGTCACGGATCGCTGGTTTGTGTCAGGTGGCTTTTGCGAGGTTGTCTCTGGCCGTTGCACGGTCATGGCGGATGATGTGCTTTCTCTTGACTCCTTGAAACGTGAAGAGATCGAGGCCGAGGTCAAAGCCCTGTCCAAGAATGCCCAAGACGAAGGTGCGGCGCGCAAGCTTGCCCTTGCCGAAGCAAAGCTTCAGGCGATAGCGTCGCGGTAACAAAATATTTATAACCCTAACAGGAGGAACATCATGGGTTCTTGTGGAAATCACTGCTGCTGCGGTGCCAAGGAAACAGACGAAGTGAAAGAGATCAAGGAAGTCTTGAATACGTGGCTTAAGGCTGTGAGTTCGGGCGGCCCCGATGCCGTCATGACGTTGTACGCCGATGATGCCGTCCTGCTGCCGACCCTTGCGCCGGGCGTGCATAACAATCCGGCTAAGCGCCTTGAATACTTCAAGGTCTTCACCGCCAATCAGGATCTTAAGGGCACGATTGACGAGCTGCATACGCGCGTTTATGGCGATGTCGCCGTCAACAGCGGCCTTTACACCTTCACCTTCAAAAAGAATGGTCAGGATGTGTCCGCTGCCGCGCGCTTTACCTATGTTTATCGGAAAACGCCGCTTGGCTGGCTGATCGTTGAGCACCACTCATCTTTGGTGCCCGCCGGTCACTAAGCGTTGAATAAGAAAAGAACGCCCAATACCGAAAGGTTTGGGCGTTTTTTTATGCCTTCTCACCCATCCCTTGGATTTTTGAGGCGAGGGAGGCTTGCAGAAACTTGTCGATATCGCCGTCAAGGACGTCTTGCGTTTGGCTGGTTTCGACGCCGGTGCGCGCATCCTTGACCATTTGATAGGGCTGAAGGACGTAGGAACGGATCTGGTGTCCCCACGCGATATCGGTCTTGCCCGCTTCGATCACGGCGGCGGCGTCTTCGCGGATTTTAAGCTCGCGTTCGTACAGTTTTGCCTTAAGCATCTCCATTGCTTTCGCGCGGTTCTTGTGCTGTGAGCGTTCTTCCTGGCACGCGACAATGATGCCGGTTGGCAAGTGCGTAAAGCGCACGGCGCTGTCCGTTTTGTTGACGTGCTGACCGCCTGCGCCGGAGGCGCGGTAGGTGTCGACCTTAAGATCTTTGTCTAAAACCTGAATATCAATCGTGTCGTCGACCACAGGGGTGATTGCAACGCTGGCGAAGCTTGTGTGGCGACGTGCGTTAGAGTCATAGGGACTGATGCGCACGAGACGATGGACCCCGGCCTCGGTTTTCAGCCAGCCATAGGCGTTATGACCGTTGATCTCAATCGTGGCGGATTTGATGCCCGCTTCTTCGCCGCGCGATTCGTCAAGCAACTTTGTTTTATAGCCGCGCTTTTCGGCCCAGCGTAGATACATGCGAAGGAGCATCTCAGCCCAATCTTGGGCCTCGGTGCCGCCAGCACCAGCATTGACTTCGAGATAGCAATCATTCCCGTCCGCTTCACCGGAGAGGAGGCTTTCAAGTTCGCGCTGCGCCGCAGTGGCTTGCAGGGCGATGATAGCGCCTTCGGCATCCGCGACCATGGCGGTATCGCCTTCGGCGGCGGCCATCTCCAAAAGCTCGGTATGATCCTTAAGGCTTTGCTCAAGCGTTCGATAGCCGTTTACGGCGGTGTCGAGCGTTGTGCGTTCTTTCATAAGTTTTTGGGCACGCGCCGGGTCATCCCACAGTGTTGGGCTTTCCGACAGGGCGTTTAGTTCTTCAAGACGTATGACGGCCTGGTCATAGTCAAAGATGCCTCCTCAGCAGGGCCAGCGATTTTTGGATCGCCTCCACCGCTGATTGGATTTCTGCGCGCATAGTTTACCTCGTTATTTATCGCATACGGTAAGGAAAGGGGCTTTTAGCGGATAACTGACAGAAAGAAAAGCCTTTCTTCCTTACTTTGTCGGGATGGTGTCAAGTACGATCCCAGCCTCTTGCGGCGATGTTTCTGGTTCTTTCTTCTCTGACGCGGCATCCACTTTAGGCGAGGTTTGGTCCGGCGCCAACGAAAGGGGAGCGGTAGTTTTTGGCTTGGCCGTGGCCGGGGCAGGCGTGGGCGTCTCCTTGGTCTCCGGCTTTGTTTCCTTGGCCGGAGGAGGCACGGGCAAAGGCTCGTCGGTGTTTACCGGTTTAACCGCTTGGGGCGGCGCAGCTTCTGGCGCAAGGGCAGGGGGCTTTGTTGGAAGTTCAAGGGTGCCAAGCGACTTGGGTTCGAGATCCTTGGGCGTTGGTTCCGTCGTGGTATCAGGTTTTTTTTCTTCAACCTTGGCGGGGGCATCGGATTCGATTTTTTCAACAACGACTTCGTTTTTGGCCACAGGCTTCTTTGGCGCTGTTTTTTTCTTTTGAGAAGTGATTGCCTTGGTTGTTCGGGCTGGACCGCCTTTGCTGTCATAATTCGCTTCAAAGCTGGTGCAGCCGTTGATGCCTTGGAAATAACCGCTAAAGGTCATCGCGACAGAGTTAAAGCTGCCGACGATGATCGTGTTTTGATAACCTTCGGGGCGTTCAATCCATTTACCTGGGTTTATCAAAATGCGCTGTGTCTCCGGGTCATACTCGCCAAAGACTTTATAGCCTCCGCGCGGCACATAGGGATTGCGTGCCGTTGGGTAAAAGCGGAACTCGCCTTCATATTGATCGCCCTTCATCTTGCGAATGGAAAGGCTGGCACCTGTAGTGCCCTGAGAACAGGTATAGGTGCCCGTCCAAGTCCCAACCGGAGAGAAGGCTCGGTCCACAGGTTTTCCGGTTCTGGGTGAATAGGTTCCATAGGGGTCGGACGCGCTGGCGCGAAGCGATTGAGCCGCTGCAAGCGGGTCTGTCATACCCGCAACTTCGTTGCCTTGACGTGTGCGGTACTCAGGAATGGCCGGCATTGGCGCAGACGTTTCGCACAGAACCATAACAAGGCCAAGCTCACCAGCCGACCAAAGGAAGATCAGGTGCTTATCCGGGCGGTCTGCGACAAAAAGTGTCACATCAGAGGAAACGACTTGAGAGGAACGATTTTCAACCGCATAGCCTTGGGCACGTAAGCGATCGACTGTATTGTTAAAAATTTGGTTCACGCGGCCTTGTTCATCTGCGGCTAAACGCCACCCATAAGACTCCATGCGGCCACAACTGCGCCCAAGTTCGCTGCTGGCCGTAATCATGGCCATTTGGAAATTCCGCTGGTCCGGTAACAAGAGGGGCTGATCGTCAAAGGTGATGCCCGCGATGGGTGACCCTGCCGCTTTCGGCATATCTTCGGCAGCAGAGGGAAGCGCAAAAACGCCGCCGAACATGGCTAACAGAAAGATCGATAAGGCGCGTTGAAATATCGTCATAGGCGGTCCCGTCCCTCGCGTTTTTCCAAAGAGAATCACACGGCTTTCACTATGCCGGGGGTGTCGGTCCGATGCAAGGGCGGCAAGGGCTTTCCCTTGACCAACGGGGTGTTATGGAAGGGATTCTATGGGATTTTTGCAACGCTTTACTGGACAAGTTCGCTGACCGGAACGATTTCAACACCCCTGGATAGTGCTTCTGGAATCCAAGCTTCAAGGGCAGAGAGGGTTTCAGGGTGCGGGTGACCGATGGCCAGCGCCGCCCCTTTAC
>CAYZXV010000078.1:0-6731 GCA_964482525.1 uncultured Rhodospirillaceae bacterium
CAGTCTGCGACCAATAACCCTGTCTGGACAAGCATACGGCAACCTTTTAAGCTGTAGCTCTTGTGGCCTCCAGCTTTATTGGGAATATTTAGCCGTGACAACGTTTCAAACCATCGATGACATCCGCCTGACCGGAAAAACCGTTCTTTTACGCGTTGATTACAACGTTCCTATGAAAGATGGGTTCGTAAGCGACGCAACGCGCCTTGAACGGTCAATCCCAACACTTAAAGATCTGCGGAAAGCAGGAGCAAAGATCGTAATCTTGTCACACTTTGGGCGACCAAAAGGAAAGAAAGACCCCGTTTATTCCCTTCGGCCAGTTGCCAAAGCCCTTGGCGATCTTTTAGGAGAGTCTGTTGGTTTTGTTGAAGACTGCATCGGCGATGCACCTGCCAAAGCAATATCGGCCCTTCAGAACGGCCAAATTATTCTTCTTGAGAACACGCGTTTCTACCCAGAAGAAGAAACGAATGATGCGGCTTTTGCTCAAAAAATCGCTTCACTCGGCGAAATTTTCATAAATGACGCCTTTTCCGCATCCCATCGGGCTCATGCAACAACCGAGGGTCTCGCACGTCTACTCCCCTCTGCAGCCGGTCGCTTGATGCAAGAAGAACTAACGGCCCTATCCAAGGCTCTTGAAAAACCAGAGAAACCCTTGATTGCCCTTATTGGGGGATCTAAAATCTCAACAAAACTCGATCTACTAAACAATCTTGTCAAAAAAGTCGATATTCTCGTATTAGGTGGTGGCATGGCCAACACCTTCCTCGCCGCTAAGGGCATAAACGTCGGGGCATCCCTTCACGAAACCGATATGCTTGATACCGCACGCAATATTATTGAAACTGCGGAAAGAAGCGGTTGCCATATTCTCTTGCCTAAAGATGCGGTCGTAGCCAAAGAACTTGCCGAAAACGCGCCACACGAGACCTTTGATATCAATACAATCCCTGCCGATGGGAAAATTTTTGACCTTGGCCCTGCAAGCATTCGCGAAGTAAAGGAATGCCTTGAGGTATCAAAGACTATCATTTGGAACGGCCCACTCGGCGTGTTCGAAGTCCCACCCTTTGACTCTGCAACAAATGAGATCGCTATTGCCGTTGCAGACTATACCAAAAGAGGCAAGCTGCTTTCAGTCGCTGGAGGGGGTGATACGGTCTCTGCTCTCGCCCACGCTGGCGTCATTAACGGCATGAGTTATGTTTCTACTGCAGGCGGTGCCTTTCTAGAGTGGATGGAGGGAAAAACGCTCCCTGGCGTTCTTGCCCTCCAAAAAGCAGTACCAGAAGCCAAGAAAGGCAAAGTCATTCTGTGACCCCTTCCCTTCTCCTCATCCGGCACGGAAATACATTTGAGCCTGGAGAAACGCCGCGCCGCGTTGGGGCGAAAACGGACCTACCCCTTACCGAAGAAGGAAGAAGACAGGCCCGGACTCTTGCCGCCATGATCTCCCGCGACTACATGCCTGTTGGCGCCATAATCACCGGACCGCTCAAACGCACAATCGAGGTTGCTAAAACCATTTCTGGAGAAATTAGCAACACCTTCACCGCTGACGAGCGCCTGTCAGAAATCAACTACGGCCTATGGGAAAATAAAACAGACGACGAAATTAAGACATCTTATGGCCCCGAAGCCCTTGAAGCATGGGAACAACATGGTCTTTGGCCAGAAAACGGTCTTTGGGCCCCATCGCGCGAGAAGGTTTTTAAGAACCTCGCAAATATCCTGTCAGAACAGAGAAAGATGCTTGATGAACAGCCTTCGCACCACCGGATTCTCGTCACAAGCAACGGTATCTTACGGCTTGTTCACTCAATCATCACAGGCACAGAGCCATCACCAAAAGGTAAAGTCAAAACTGGACATTTCTGCGTTTTAATCCCACGCGAAAGCGGCTGGACTATCCTAAAATGGAACGAAAAGCCTTTGTAAGCATCACTTACGATGATCCGCTCCGACAGCTTGAGCCACAGATGAATACCCATCCCGGCGAAGAAGCTGCGCCAGTTCTTTTTTCATTTTCTGGATAACCAGTGGTCCTTCGAAAACAAGTGCTGTGTAAACCTGAACGAGAGAAGCTCCAGCTCTTATTTTACGATATGCATCCTCACCCGAGTTAACCCCACCACATCCTATGAGCGGGATTTTTCCTTCAATCCTTTTGTACATACTGGCGAGCAATCGTGTCGAAGGTCCAAACAAACACGGTCCAGATAAACCACCCGCCTCTCTTGCAACCTCATCTGGAATAGTGCTCGGTCGCGCGAGGGTTGTATTGGATATTATCAACGCCTGGATTTGGGCCCCCTGAACGACTGCGGCAATATCAGCCTCCTGTTCCTCGGTCACATCCGGCGCAATCTTTACTAAAATTGGCAATTGGGGAACCAACCGGTCACGAGCACTCGTCACACGTCGCAACAAATCCGACATACGTTCTCGCCCTTGAAGGTCGCGCAAACCAGGTGTGTTTGGGGAAGACACATTCACAGTAATATAATCAGCAAACGGTGCGACTTTTTCAAAACACGCCACAAAATCTGCAGCATCATCTTCTGTATCTTTATTCTTACCAATGTTTATGCCAATGGGGTTGCGCGTACGATCTGGTTGTTCGCGCCATTCCTTCATGCGTAAGGCAAAGACATCAGCTCCAACACTGTTAAAACCAAACCTGTTAACAAGTGCCTTTGCCTGTGCCGCACGAAACATACGCGGTCTAGGGTTTCCTGCCTGAGGCTGAGGCGTAACTGTCCCAACCTCAATATGACCAAATCCAAACCCCATAAAGGCGTCCATACGTGTCGCCTGCTTATCAAGTCCCGCAGCAAGTCCGAGAGGATTTGGAAAATCAATACCAAAAACCCGCGCCTGAAGGATTGGGTCATCAGATCCATAAAATTGTGGCCCCAATCCATAACCCAACATTTTCATCGTTAGGTCATGGGCATCTTCGGGATCTAGCATAAACAAAAAAGGGCGAATAAGGGGATAGGGGTCAGCAATTTTTTCGGCCCATTTCCATAAATCTATCTTTCTGAGATCGATCATTTTATCCCCCGTTTTAAACGCGTCGATGCACACCTTGTCTTTTTAAGAAAAAGAATTCAAGACCGTTCTTTTCATGCACCAAGAAAGTCTAATAGGTCATCATATTGATTTTAAAAACATTAATTATTATTACTTAACAAAGTATTATTTGCTTTCATGTGGTTCTGTTTTTATAATGCCCCTATTGACTTAAGTTCAATATAATCCGCTCTATTCAAAGGGAACTGATATGAACAAAGATAATAATAAGGATAAAAACCCACAGGGATTCTCTGAAACCATGTCTCAAGAAGCCTTTAAGACCCCTCTTTCCGAAAAGCTAAAACAAGGTAAGATGAGCAAGGCTCTTGAATACGCCCTGGATGCTGTTGAAAGAATGGCAAAGAAAAACATACACTAATTGCTTTTTCTTCAAGCTTTTTCTAGTATCAAACCATGCTCTATCACGCTGATGTCTGGCGCGCCATTGACCGCATTGCCGAAAAGGCAGGGATCTCGACCTCTGCGCTTGCGCGCAAGGCTGGGTTGAGTTCGACCCTGTTAAACCCAAGCAAGCGTGAAACATCCAAACGCAAACGATGGCCATCTACGGAGAGTGTAGCCCTTATCCTGCAAGCAACTGGAACAAGTTTGGATGAATTTGTTGCCCTTGCCTCCCCTACAGCAGCACAACAAACCAAAGTGCTTGTGCTCGAATCCGACAAGGCAGAACAGCAGGGTTTCTTCAACGATCAGGGCTTTCCCATTAGGGAAAGGTGGGATATTATCCCCCTTCCTGCCTCAAGCGATGCTGCTGCCTTCGCACTTGAAATCAGCGGCCACCAATACGAGCCAATGTACAGGCAAGGGGACATTTTAGTCCTCACGCCTTCCGAAAAGCCACGGCGCGGCGATCGCGTTGCGGCACGGATGCGTCAAGGCGATATCCTTATCCGCGAACTTGGCCGCGAGGGAGTAGCAAAATTCGAGCTACTTCCCCTCAATCCTGAGGAAACGCCCATTACCGTCGCACGCGAAGACTTCACATGGGTCTATCGCATCACATGGGCCAGTCAATAAAGACTACTAAAAGCTCTGGCCTTCACTCTTGTGATTTCACAAGAAACTTCGTACCTTTCCCCAATCAACCCAGTCTTTTCACAGAGAGTTTTCCATGTCCGAATCTACATTATCAGTCGAGTCTGAACCCGAACGTCGCGCCACGCGGCTTGAATTGCTAACGAAGCGATTTGGCAATCCATTTCATATCACCAGCTTTGGAAAGACGCATGGGGCTGCAAAGGTCAAACTACAATTTGACTATCTCGCAAATGGCGAAAAAACGAGCGAGGAAGTCGCTGTTGCGGGACGTATCATGGCAATCCGAAACAACGGCATGTTCATTGATATCTTAGATGACACAGATCGGTTGCAAATTTTTCACAACATTAAAGAAATCACTGAAGAAACCAAAGAACTGCTAGGTCTTCTTGATTTGGGAGACATCATCGGCGCAAAAGGTCTTGTTCGTCGTACACCACGCGGCGAAATTACCGTTGATGCAACAGAGCTTCACGTTCTCTCCAAAGCATTGGAACCGCCCCCAGAAAAGTATCATGGCCTCAAGGATATGGACGCACGCTTCCGCCATAGGGAACAGGATCTGGTTGCTACGCCTGAATCACGTGCGGCACTGCGTTCACGGTTCAAAATGATATCGTCTATTCGCCAATTTCTAAACGAACAAGACTATCTTGAAGTCGAAACCCCAATGCTTCACGTAATCGCGGGTGGGGCTATAGCAAAGCCGTTTAAAACACATCATAACGCTTTGGACATTCCTCTTTATCTCCGGGTTGCCCCCGAACTGCACCTCAAACGCCTTGTCATCGGCGGCATTTCGGATAAAGTTTATGAAATTAATCGTTGCTTCCGTAACGAAGGACTCAGCCCCAAACATAATCCTGAGTTCACTTCACTTGAGGTCTACCGCGCCTATGTCGACTTCACAGCTATGATCGAACTAACCGAAGCCGTGGTAGCTCATGCCGCCATGACCCTGAATGGCTCAACCAAGATTACCTATAATGGTCACGAAATTGATCTGGCTGGCCCATGGCCACGTAAAAGCATGGTTGGCCTGATTGAGGAGCATACCGGCCTTGATCTCTACGCCTCCCCAGAGCCAGCCGCCGCACGTGAGCAAGCACGTAAGATCGGCGTCTATGTCGAAGAAGGCCTGTCTTGGGGGCAGCTTGTCGAGGCTGTTTTTGGTGAAAAGGTCGAAGAGCACCTCATCCAGCCAACCCATGTCGTGGATATGCCCAAGGAGGTTTCCCCCCTAGCCAAAGCATGGCCAGACCGTCCCCAGGTGGCCCAACGATTTGAAACTTATATTAACGGCTGGGAAATCGCCAATGCCTTTAGCGAATTGAACGACCCGCGTGAGCAAAAAGCCCGCTTTTTGGAGCAAGCTGAACAAAAACGTGGCCCCGACGAACCTCCCCACCCCATCGACGAAGATTTCATTAAAGCCCTCGCCTTTGGGATGCCCCCCATGGGAGGGCTGGGGATTGGGATGGACCGCCTTGCCATCCTGCTGACGGGAAGTGCCTCGATCCGAGAAATCATTGCGTTCCCGACCATGCGTCCCATTGAAGGTTAAGAAATAATCTCAGCGTTGACAGCCCCTCTGTTCTATGCCAGAGGACTACGCCCCATGCGATTTATGATTGGGGATAATGATTCTGAAACCGGGAGGAATAAACGTGGCGAATCCAGAGTGGGGAACAAAGAGATCCTGTCTGCAATGCGCAACGCGCTATTACGATATGAAGAAAAAGCCGCCGGTCTGCCCGAAATGCGGCGCTGTGTTCGAACTCGATATTACGCCCAAAGCAAAACGAGCCAGAGCAGCAGAAGAAAAAGCCCGCAAGGCTGCGCCGTCTCCTGAATTGATTGACGAGATTCCTATTGAAACAGACGGCACCGACGATGCCATGATTGAGGATGTCGATGAACTTGGCGAAGACGCGATTGACATGGATGAAGTCATCGATATTGAGGAAGACGAACCCATCGCAAATTAGAAAATTCTTGTTGATCAAAAAAAACCGCCAAACATTCGTTTGGCGGTTTTTTTTTACAAGACAATTTACTCTTGTATTAAGAAGCTTTGCGCAGGTTGGTTGCAGATTCGCGGCCGTTTTTGCCCATGCCCATTTCGAACTCGACTACCTCACCTTGATCAAGGTTTGCGAGATTGGCCTTACGCACCTCAGTCACATGAACAAAAACGTCTTTATCGCTGCCCTCAGGCGCAATAAACCCATAACCTTTCGCGGCATTAAACCATTTCACCGTTCCACGCATTGCTTGTCTGTCCTTGATTGAGAGGTCGCTGAGGGAAAATCTGACGGACCGCAACCCACACCGCCCGGCCAGCAGCAGGGCACCGCCAGCAAATTAACTATATGCCGTTTTTTTAACCATGGAGCAAGAAGGTTGTGCCTTCGTTCGAAACCACATGGAACACAAGCAACTGTCCCTTGCACCCGATGCAAGAAATCGAGTATAAGAGCCGCTTCCACGGCATCGGAGAGTAGCTCAGCCTGGTAGAGCACTGCCTTCGGGAGGCAGGGGCCGGAGGTTCGAATCCTCTCTCTCCGACCAATCTTTTCAATAAGTTA
>CAYZXV010000079.1:0-6541 GCA_964482525.1 uncultured Rhodospirillaceae bacterium
TCCTTTTCGGCGCAGTCCGTTTTAACCCGTGTGCTTAGAACCACAGAGGCGCCGGAAGCTTTAGCCAGTTTTCCCCAGTTTGTGCGTGTGGTGCTGTTCCTTATCCCCGCTATTTGGATGTGGCAGCCGATGAGCGCCAATCAAATCCTGTCGGTCGGGCTTGTCGGTTTGTTTCTGGCCGGAGGGAATTTGTGTCACGCCAACGCCTTGCGCAAAGCGCCGACAACCCTTGTGGCCCCGCTTCATTATACACAGCTTATCTATGGGGCGGTTTTGGGCTATGTCTTTTGGCAAGACGTGCCAACCCAGACGATGATCATCGGCTCGGTTGTGGTTGTGATTGCCGGCGTGGCCGCCGCTCGGCTGGCTGGGCGGGATGAGGGGTGAGTTCTCCGCCTTTATCAAAAGGATAAGAGGGCGGAGCGCCCCCTGTTTCGTCCTTTCCTATCAAGGCGATATGCTTTATCTTGCGATTCATGATCGCCTATATCCTCCGCCGCCTTTTGCTGATTATCCCGACGCTTTTGGGGATTATGGTCTTGAACTTTATCATCGTTCAGGCCGCGCCGGGTGGTCCCATCGAACAAATCGTCGCCAAGCTTCAAGGGAATGCGGTTGAAGCCACGGCCCGCGTGTCCGGCAGCGCCGGGGGCGATGTGGCCGGGCCCGATCAAAGCTTGCGAGGGCATGACGCGGCGGCGGCCAGCGCCGTGACTTCCCGGTATAAGGGCGCGCAAGGGGTCGACCCGGAATTGATCCTTGAGCTTGAAAAGCAATTTGGCTTTGACCAGCCGCTTCATGTCCGATTTCTCAAGATGATAAAGAGTTACGCGCAGTTCGATTTCGGCACCTCCTATTTCCGTGACGAGAAGGTGATCGATCTGGTGGCCTCGAAACTGCCCGTATCTATTTCGCTTGGCCTTTGGACGACCCTTATCGTTTATCTCGTGTCGATCCCGCTTGGCATCCGTAAGGCTGTTAAGGACGGTTCGCCCTTTGATGTGTGGAGCAGCGCGGCGATTATCGCCGGATACGCGATCCCAAGCTTCCTTTTTGCGATCTTGCTGATCGTTTTGTTTGCGGGCGGTCGGTATTGGGACTTTTTCCCCTTACGCGGCATTGTGTCGGACAATTGGCGCGATCTCTCGACACCTGCCCTAATCCTTGATTATTTCTGGCACATGACTCTGCCTATCCTTGCGATGGTGATCAGTGGGTTTGCAAGCCTGACCATGCTCACCAAAAACTCGTTTTTGGATGAGATCAGCAAGCAGTACGTCCTCACCGCCCGCGCCAAGGGACTTAGTGAAACGCGCGTGCTTTATGGCCATGTCTTTCGCAATGCGATGCTGATCGTCATTGCTGGGTTCCCGGCGGCGTTTATAGGCGTTTTGTTCACGGGCTCTCTGTTGATCGAGGTTATCTTTTCGCTCGACGGTCTTGGGCTTCTTGGGTTCGAGTCCGCGATTAATCGCGATTATCCGGTGATGTTTGGGACGCTCTATGTGTTCACCTTGATCGGTCTTGTGATGAACCTGATCGGCGATTTGATGTATGTCGCGGTCGACCCCCGCATTGATTTTGACTCAAGGGGGGTGTGATGAGGAGGATTGGAGCCGCTATTAAATTATTTAAACCACCCTCCCCTTGCGGGAGGGTCGAAAACACGAAGTGTTTTCGGGGAGGGGTTAAATGGATAGGCCGCCGAACCCCTCCCCGAAATTGCTGCGCAATTTCGACCCTCCCGCAAGGGGAGGGTGATTATACTTTCATGGTTACGGTGATGAGGGAAAAGCGAGGGACAATTCGATGACTCTCCTCCCAACCCTTTCCCCCCTTACAAAACGGCGGTGGGCGAACTTTCGCGGTAACCGGCGAGGCTATGTCGCACTGTGGTTGTTTTTGTTTTTGTTCGTTGTAACCTCGTGCGCTGAATTGATTGCGAACGACAAGCCACTTGTGATCCAGATGGAGGGCCAGACCTACCTGCCCATCCTGTATGCTTATCCAGAGACGGCTTTTGGCGGGCAGTTCGAGACCGAGGCGCGGTATCGCGATCCCTATCTGATCGATCTCATCCACAGCAAGGGTGGGTGGATGATCTGGCCGCTCATTCCCTTTTCCTATGACACGATCAATTATGACCTGCCGGGGCCAGCGCCCTCGCCGCCGTCGGCGGTCAATTGGCTTGGCACCGACGACCAGGGGCGCGACGTGCTCGCGCGGATGATTTATGGCTTCCGCCTGTCTATCTTGTTTGGGCTGACGCTTACCTTGTTCTCGTCCGTCATCGGCATTGCCGCAGGCGCGGTTCAGGGCTATTTCGGCGGGCTTGTCGATCTGTCGATGCAGCGTTTTATGGAAATCTGGGGCGGGATGCCCGTTTTGTATCTGCTCATCATCATGGCCTCGCTTGTTCAGCCCAACTTTTGGTGGCTGCTTTTGCTTATGCTGCTGTTTTCGTGGATGTCACTGGTCGCCGTAGTCCGCGCCGAGTTTCTGCGCGCGCGCAATCTTGATTACGTTCGCGCAGCAAAGGCGCTTGGCGCGCCGGATACGCTGATCATGTTTCGCCATGTTCTGCCCAATGCGATGGTGGCGACGCTGACCTATCTCCCCTTTGTTCTAAATAGCGCCATCACGACGCTTACCGCCCTTGATTTCCTTGGGTTTGGCCTGCCGCCCGGCTCTCCTTCGCTTGGCGAGCTTTTAAACCAAGGCAAGAACAATCTTGAGGCGCCGTGGCTGGGCCTTAGCGCGTTCGCGGTGCTTTCGGTCATGCTCACGCTTCTCATCTTTATTGGCGAGGCGGTGCGCGACGCGTTTGATCCGCGCAAGAATGCAAGAGGTCGCGCATGACCCCGCTTTTGACTGTGCGCAAATTGTCCGTGACGTTTACCCAAGGGGAAACCCCGGTTCATGCGGTGCGCGATGTGTCTTTCTCCATTGGGCGCGGCGAGACCGTCGCTTTGGTCGGCGAGTCTGGCTCTGGCAAGTCGGTGACCGCGCTTTCGATCCTACGCCTTCTGCCCACCAAACCAACTGGCAGTGTGGTGTTTGATGGCCAAGAAGTTACTGAAGAAAACGTCAAAAAACTTCGTGGCAATCGGATCGCGATGATTTTCCAAGAGCCGATGACCTCGCTCAATCCGCTTCATACGATTGAGAGGCAAGTCGCAGAGGTTCTTCTTGTGCATAAGGGGATGCCCCCAGCAAAAGCGCGCGAGCGAACGTTAGAGTTACTGGGACTCGTCGGGTTACCTGATCCTGAAAAGAGACTAGCGGCCTATCCGCATGAGCTCTCTGGGGGGCAACGACAGCGCGTTATGATTGCGATGGCGCTGGCCAACAAACCCGATCTTCTAATCGCGGATGAACCGACGACGGCCCTTGATGTGACGATCCAAGCGCAGATCCTTACGCTGCTTAAAGAGCTGCAGAGAAAACTGGACATGTCGCTGCTTTTGATTACGCATGATTTGGGGATCGTGCGCCCCATGGCGGACAAGGTCTGCGTTATGCGGGGCGGCGAGCTTATTGAACAGGCGACGTGCCTTGGGATTTTTAAGGCGCCGCGTCATGACTATACCAAGATTCTTCTTGAGTCCGAACCCAAAGGGCTGGCTCTGCCCGTGCCTGCTGACGCGCCCGTGGTGATGCAAGCGCAGGATGTCAAAGTTCACTTCCCGATCAAAAAAGGCCTGTTGCGTCGCACGGTCGATTATGTTCGCGCCGTGGACGGCGTTTCTCTTTCGGTTCGTGCGGGTGAAACCATCGGGATTGTCGGCGAGTCCGGTTCCGGAAAAACAACCCTCGGCCTTGCGCTGCTTCGTTTGCTGGACTCAAAGGGAAAGATCGTTTTTTGTGGTCAGGATATTGCCGCGATGAAGCGACGGAAGCTGCGGCCCTTGCGTAAATCCATGCAGGTTGTTTTTCAAGATCCCTATGGCAGTTTGAGCCCGCGCATGACGGTCGGCGATATTATTGCCGAAGGACTTGACCTTCACGGACTTGCAGGAAAAAAGGCAGAGCGTGCGGCGCGGATTGCGCAGGCTTTGGAGGAAGTCGGCCTTGACCCTGCGATGCATAGTCGTTTCCCGCATGAGTTTTCCGGTGGTCAGCGTCAACGCATCGCGATTGCGCGTGCGATGATCCTGAACCCCAAGGTCGTTATTCTTGATGAGCCGACCTCGGCGCTTGATCGTTCGGTTCAGGTGCAGATTATCGAATTGCTGCGCAGCTTGCAGCGCAAGCATGGCGTGGCCTATCTGTTCATTAGCCATGATCTGCGCGTCGTGCGCGCAATGTCCAATCACGTTATCGTGATGAAAGACGGCCAAGTGGTTGAGGAAGGTGCGGCCCACAAGCTGTTTGCTGCGCCCACCCATCCCTATACGCAAACACTGCTCGCCTCCGCGATGGGGCTGTAAGGCGCATACTTTTACGTTGTTAGAGCTTTGCTTGCTGGTGCGCTTCCGATGAGTCGCCCATCCATCGCCTGACCACGTGGTGCCGGGGCTTCTTTTGGGCCGCCTTTTTGGCCGAAGGATTCATTCGGGTTTTCTCGTTCAGAGAGCCCTGCAATTTTGCCGAGATTGTATCTGTGGTCGGCAAAGCGCGCCTTGGCATTCGCAAGGTTGCACATGGCGTGTTCGTATTTCTTTTCGTTGATTAAGGTCCCCAAATGTCTTTCAACAGTACGCATTGTTTTGAAAATCGCACCTGCTTCGCGGCGGCTTGAGCTTGCCAGTTTTGCGAGGATATCGCCCGACAAGGCAAGTACGCATGTTTCATCATTCAACACGACGCAGGGGATTTGCTCCTGAATGCCTTCGATATAATCGAGCGCCGCGCTCATTTGGCGAGATATATATGTTTTTTCTGTATCGCCAAGCGATGCGCCCTTGTTCACGCAGGTGCGTACGACATTTAACAGCGGTTCAAGCAAGTTTGGATTGTCGAAGAACCCAATCTTAAGTCGGCTGCTGACTGAGACAACGGCCTTTGCGATTTTCGACAGGTTTTCACGTTCGCGGATTTGGTCGGCATCGATATCTTTTTTGGTCGAAACAAAGGTGTTTCTAACGCGTTCTGTTTCGCCACATCTAAGGGCATGGATGCTTGAAAGGTATAGTTCAATATCGTCTGGCATAATGGCCTCTTACAAATTATGTAGTAGAGGCCTATTAAGGCGTGCCCTTTTCCTTTCAGCAAGGAAAAGGTATGGTTAACGCACAATTCCGAGTTTCATAAGCCAAGCAACCGTGCGGTAGAGCCGTGCCGGGGGTTCTGACGGGAACAGGCTGCATAGGGCCGCGATCGTTAGGCTCCCTCCGCCCTTGCCGATATGTGAAAAAAGCGGCGGCAAGGACTCTGGCGCAACCATCATATCGAAGGCAAGGCGGTTGATATCGTGGCGCAGTAGCGCGTTGATATCTGCTTCGTTCATCATGAGCGTAAGTTGATCCATCGGCGCAAGGCTGCGGCTCGCAAAGCCTTCATAGGTCCGGAAGGGATCGGCGACATGCGGATGAACAAAGGGCAGAGGCTTTTGGGTTTTTCGTTTTGTGGCAAGCTCCGCCCATAAATCCTCATAGGCTGGGATTAGTTTGGCCCAGTCATAAGTCGGCAACCGTTCTTTGGCTTTGGCAGCTATGCGCGCGCGAAGTTCTGGGCTTTCGATAAGGCGAACCAAGACCTGCGCGGCGGCTTCGGTATCGACGGCGACGCACTGCGCTGTTTTGCCAAGATAGCCCGCATATTCCTCGCGCTCCGCAAGGGTAAGCGAGGCAAGCTCATCGCCCATGCCGGGCGGCGGTTGGATCGTAGGAATGAGAAAGCCGTCTTCACCGTCCGTGACTCCATCGCGATAGCCGTCCCAATCTGAAATCACGCGCGGCAGACCCGCCGCAATCGCTTCGATGGGTGTGAGGCCAAAGCTTTCCTGCATATTGTCGATGAGTGAAATAAAGATATCCCCCGCTGCCCACACCCCATCGGGATAGTTCGTATCGTTGGCCGAGATAAAGATGACACTTGCGCGACTTGTTGTCGCTTTGGCAAGTTTGAGGAAATCATCCGCCGCCTCTTCCGGCACAAAATAGCCCTGCATCACAAGGTGAACGTTCTTGCCTGTGCGGCGCGCGGCTTCTTCGACTGCGCGGAACATGGCGATGGGGTGGGCCTTGATCGCGTGGCTTAAACGGCCAACCCATAACACCACGATATCGTCCGCGCCGATCTTGAGCCGTTCGCGCTGCGCCTTGCGTTTGTCCGGTGAGACTCGCGCCGCGATGCGAGCCGTGTCGACCCCAAGCGGGATAACGGGAAGCTGCACAGGGCATTGATAGCTTGCGCCAAAACGGACAGAGAGAAACGCGGCGTAATGATCCCAATGACGCGCAATGGCGTCACGCACTGCGCGCGAGGGGCAGATGATCGCATCGGCCTCGGTCGTCGGGCCCGTGCAATAGAGCGAGAGCATCTCGGCCCCGCGCCGCCCAGAGATCGCGTGCGCAATGCCGCAAAAGGCGAAGTTTTG
>CAYZXV010000080.1:0-6495 GCA_964482525.1 uncultured Rhodospirillaceae bacterium
GGTTTTCTTGGGGCAACAACCTTTTCTATCGGAGATGTCAACTCTCCATCAGTCAACTTCCTGACGACAAGTGATCAGGGTCGCGGCGCGGTGATCAGCAATCGCGCCATTGGTTCTGCCGAGAATTTTGATGTGCGGACTCTCTCTGGCGACTCTGTACCAGGGTATTCAGTTGAGTTGTACCGCAATGGCGTCTTGATGTCGTTCCAGACTGTCGATAATACAGGTCGTTATTCATTTCCTGATGTACCAATTCTGTATGGTGAAAACGTATTTCGCCTTGTTTTCTATGGGCCACAGGGGCAAACGGACGAGCGTGTGGAGACCATCTCGGCCTCAAGTGCTATGCTGCAAAAAGGAAAATTTGAATACACCTTTGGCGCATTGGAAAAAGGCGTGCCTCTCTTGGGACAGGAAAAGAGGGCTTTAGAAACAGCGCCGAACGGCCTGCAGTGGGTAGGGTCCGTGCGGTATGGGTTAACGTCGAACTACACGGTTGGCCTTGCGCTGGCGCAGACGCCACTCAGTGATGGCGGGCATCGATATGCTAATTTCACCTCAGATGCGAGTTTCTGGGGCTTTCTGACCGAAACAAGTATGGCCCGTGATTTAGAAACGGGTGGCTGGGCCAGCGGCCTGACTGTTCTTACTGGCTTTGATGGGGTTAGTTTACGTGCCCGTTATCGACGTTTTGAAAACTTTATGAGTGGATCGACAAATACGATCAGCGCCCCGCTTCGTTCAGAGGCAAGGTTTGATGCGAACTCACAATTCTATCTCCCTTTTATTAAAGGCTTTTCGCTAGGGCTAACGTCCTTGCGCGAAGAGTTTGTTGACCCATCGGCCACGCCGCGCTTTACCCAAGGCCTTCAGTTTTCAAAAACCTTGTGGGGCCTTAGCTTCAGCAATAAATTGGATTACGTTTTTAATGGTGAGCGAAGCCTTCAGGACACGTTTGGCATACAAACACGTATCGGCAACGTCAATTTCAGGTCGACCGGCATCTATGACTTTACGCCCGAACCAGGGTTCCGTAGTGCGTCGTTCGCGGCGGATTATCGATTGAGCGAAAAAATGACTGGCCAAAGTCAGATAGAGCAAGGTATCGCTACGCGTGAAACTTCGTTCAGCCAGTTTTTGAACTGGGATTTTGACGCTTTCCGCCTGAGCCTTAATAATCGGTTCGATAATGACGGGAATTATGCCGTCGGAATGAATGTCATGTTCGCACTCAATCGCAACCCGCTTACGGGAAGCTGGCAGATGCAACCGAAACAGGCCTCATCTGGCGGTGGTATTGCTGGACGTGTGTTTAAGGATGAAAACGCAAATGGAACCTATGATGAGGGCGAGGTTCTATATCCAGATGCAGGCGTTCGTGTAAATCGTGTGCCCGCAAAAATGGAGGAGGGCGGCTATTATGTCGCCCCGGTTGCGCCCTATGCTCCTACAAAAGTTCAGTTAAGTACGGACGGTGTTAAAGATGTTCTTTTAACCCCGGCGACAAGAGGCTACCGCGTTTTAACTCGTCCCGGCGATGTAGTTATCGCGGATTTCCCGCTTGTGGCCACGACGATTGTTGACGGCACGACCAGCCTTTTACAATTGGATGGAACGCGACGCGATCTTGGGAATATTGTGGTTGAACTTCAGGATAAAGATCTCAAACCCCTTCGCAGGATTGTGAGTGAGGTCGACGGGTATTTCAGCTTTGATAAAGTTCAGAAAGGAGAATACTGGATCGATATCCCTGCGGAGGTTTTAAGCTCGCTCAACGCTGTGCTTAAAGAAAAGATCCATCTTGTTATCGAAGACATCAGTGAGTTTGTAACGGGCAAAGAACTTATTTTGGAACAAAAAGGAGATTTGACCCAACCGCCTGACGAATTTCTTGGTGACAAACAAAAAGCAGAAGGTAGCACTCCGCTAGCCTCACTGCCAGAAAATCCACAAAAGGAAGATGATCTTTCCATCGCTCCATAGGGATATTATGACTACGGGAATATGCGGTGCGATAAAGGCAGAATTGCAAAAGAACGCTTAATTTCATAAAGATAGCCTCCATTTCTTGGGGCTTCCGATGCGTTGCAACGACATCCAAACGTATGTATATCCACACTTAATATCCTATTGAAAGATAATAGAAAAAGAGGTATAATATACCTATACAGTCCAGATTGATTTTATGTGTTTAAGAACTGTACCGGGCGTTTTTTGTTGCATCAATGCATCATAATTCGTAATGGGCCCGTAACATGTTTGCGATAAGACTATTCATAATTATAACCATCCTCGTCCTATATAGAGGCGAGGCTCGTGCTGCAACTCAATCGGTTACGGCCCACATCACATTTGCAGAAAAACTGAGCATTGAGGATGTAACATCAGCAGAGTTTGGAGTCCTATTAGCCGGGGCATCGGGGACTTATACGCTTTCACCGCAAGGCGAAGTTACAGCATCCGGTGGCGGCTCTGTGTTGGGCGGCACCCCTAAAGCAGCTACAATGAAAATCACAGGCTCTCAAACTCAAGCCATTGCCATATCTGCGGCTAATTATGTTGCGGATAAAGGGGTTACCCCCTCCGCTGCTACGTGTTCATATTCTGGCGGTGATGCGGGGCTTTGTAACTTGTCGGGCCAGGCCGCTCCAGGCACCGGTAAAGAGCTTCTTTTGGGGCTTACCATCGCTGTCGACGGCACTCAGGTTGCTAATATGGTTGCCGCCCCGACTTTTGAAGTCGTTGTCAATTATCAATAATTTCGGTAGGAATTGGCTGTTAGGGGTTGGGCTTTTGTCCAAGCCCTTATTTTTTGACGGGCCGAAAAAAACGCGCTAGTCTGCACGATATCGTATGAATAATCATACAGACGAAGGAAATGTGGACCCATGACCGCGACACCCAAAACGGATGCCCGTTCGTTCTTGACCTCTTCTTTTTTCCCTTTCTCGCTCCTTATCCTGTGCATCGGTTTGGCAGCTTTTGCGGGATATGCGAAGATTAAACTTGATATGGCAAATGTCGTTGTGCCTGTTCAAATGACGCATAGCCAGACAGTCCCAGTGTCAAATACTGAGGTCGAAGCCGTCGCAAAATTGGGGTACGGGGGCTTTCTTGATGCTGCGCGACAATACATGACGCGTCTTGATCGCGCCGCACTTGTTCAAATGCGCCAATCTTTTGAATCGGCGCGTGATGCCATCCAAACCCAAATTAAGGACGCGCCCGCGTCACTTCGTCGCGATGTCGACTCGGCTTTGTCGGTCTATAGCGATATTTTAATCCGTGCGGAAACCAATGGAGACGCCCTCAATAGCGGATTAACTCAGGCTGACTTAATCCTTGCCTCTGATGCGATGAAAGCTCTTACCGAGCGGGTGCGCACAGGGGTTGCTGCTGGAATGCCTAGTAAGGTCGAGACCGTTAAGCCGAACACCGCTGGAGATAAATGGGCCCTTGCGCTTGGCCTTGCGGCTTGTGCCAGTGCTGCTTTAGCCGTTTTGATGGCTTTGTGGTTCGTCGGGGTGCGTTTGCGTGTCAGCGAGACCTCGCACAAGGGCCTTTTACTTACGCCGCAGGATATGGAGGCCTTGCAATGGGCTGCGTCTCAGGCCGCGACTCCACGCGTGTTGGCAAGCATCCAAAAAGTCGAGCAGAGGGTTCAGGATATCGCGGTTCAGAACGATCAGGCGCTCTATGGCGTTTTGTGCAACGCCGAAGCCATGAGCAGGCGTATTGATGAGGTCCTTGCCCGGAGTAGTCAGACGCAAACGGTGACTGTCCCTTCGCACTCCTCGGCTGCGCTGCAAGATATGATCGGCTTGATGGTTCAGGTCCAGGATCAGATCAAAAGCCATATGCGTGCGATCGAGCGGCGTCTTGATGATGTTGATCGGTTAAGTTTGGCGCCGGCACCGACCCCGGCAACAATGATTGCGGCAAGTGGTGGTAGTGAAATATCGCGGACGATGCTCGTTGATCAAACGCGTACGGTGATTGATACAATCCATGATCAAACGCGCCAAGCGATTGCGCGCGAAGAAAACCGTTACGACCAGCTTGTTCGCTTTTTTACCCGGCAAAAAGACAGCCTTGACGTGCGATTGGCGAACATGGACGATAAGCTGGATGTCGTTGGGGAGCGCGTCTCTGGTCGTGCCCAGCAAATCAAAATTGAGGAAACGCAGAACACAATTCTTCAAGAAGTCGTCGACACGATTTCGAAGCTTAACCGTCGGATTGCGGCGCTGGATGATGCTATCAGTCTGGACCAGCCCGTTTCCCGGCGTTGGTCCGAACGTGACCGATCCTCTACGCACTAAAAGTGCCAACTGCTACAATAACAAACGTAACGATCTCGATATATTTCTTTGGTTTCCTAACTTGGTATAAAACCAAACTCAGGGAGCTCTTGGTTTAGTTTACAAAATTCATATTCAGTGCTAGTGCTGAGGCGAGAGAATACGCTACGCAGTTTCCCCCCCCCAGAAAATAACTGTAAGAGGAGATAAGGATGCCTATGTTTAAACGGGTGTTGACGCTATCTGTGCTTGCCTTGATTGCGCTGAGCGTGACGAGTCTAGGGCAGGTTGCCAAGGCTGATGAAGTTTCTGTTGAATCTGTCGCAGGCGCAGAAACGATTGATGTGAAAAAAGCAAAAGAGCTTTTTGATGCCGGTGTTTTATTTATCGACTCCCGCAGTAAAGCGGCCTTCGATGCTGGCCGTATTTCCGGGGCAGAGAGCATCCCCTTGTCCAAAACGCCAACAGAAGCAGATTTTGCTGCCGTGAAGGCAAGCCTTGAGAAGTTGACAACCCCGGACAAGCCAGTTGTTATGTACTGTAACGGGATCAAATGTCCCTTAAGCGCAGTTATGGCAGAAAAGGCGCTCGAGTGGGGCTATAAGAAGGTTTATTACTTCCGCGTGGGCTATCCAGCGTGGAAAGAAGCGGGTTATGCCGTAGAGTAAAATATAAGGCCCCCGTCCGATCACTGGAGATAACAGACATGGCACATACGATGTCGTTAAGATCGCGTATTATTATTCTGTCGGTATCATCAACATTGATTGTGGCGGGGGTCCTTATCGCAGCCGCAGCCTTCCTGTACCAAAGCGTCCAAAGCCGGAGCAGCCAGTCTGCTCTTATCAGCATGGCAACGTTGTGGCAAAAAACGGTTGCTTCGAATATGGACCATATTGAATTCAACGCTGCAAACATCAATAGGGACCGCGAATTCTTGGATGCCGTTGGGAATGCAGACAAGCAAAAAATGAAGGATTTCATTGAGAATTCCGCGAAGTTTATGCTGACGTCCGAAATTATTAGCGATCTTTATATTGTAAATCCCGAAGGGGTTGTTCTTCATGCGACGTCTGGCAACCATATTGACAACAAGCATTCAGTCCCACTCATCGCCCTTGCGGTGCAATCCGGCAAGCTTCAGCGCGGCGTTGCTTTGGATGTAGATGGTCGTGTCAAATCATTTGTTGTCTATCCTCTTTTTAAGCGTGGAAAACCTATTGGCGCTTCGGTCTTTGCAGCGTCTCCTTTTAACGCGATGAAAACACTGAAGGGAGAAACTGGCGCCGATTTTCTTATGCTTGATGCGCAGGGACGCGACCTATACGACACGGACAAAGATCTCTTTAGTGCTTTTCATTTTTCTCTCCCTGAGCTTGGCGGCAAAGCCTCAGCAGTTGTGTCTTCGGGCGAAAAGCTATTGACAACCGGAGTCGTGCCTGTCGTCGGGTATGATGGCGCACCGCTTGCTCATCTTGTGATGGCGCTTGATCAAACGAAAAGTCACCAGGATGAACGCTATATGCGCTTTTTGACGTTTGGTGCGGCTTTGGTCGTGTTCTTTGTTTGCATGAGTGTCCTGATGCGTATGCTGCTTCGCGCTTTTGCCGCTTTGTCGCATCTAGTAAAAACGCTTGAGGCGCTTGCGGGCGGGGATGTAAATGTTTCGATCGCTGTGAAATCCGATGATGAAATTGGCGAAATTGCAAAAATGGCGCTCGTATTTAAAGAAAGTTTGCTGAAATCAAAAATGCTTGAAGAAGCAAAGATGCGCGAAGGGTCTATAAAGGAGGAACGTCAAAAGAAAGTTGCTGTCGCGACTCAGCATTTCCAAACAGCCATGACCGATATTGTCCGGTCGGTCTCCGGTGCAGCGCGTGAGTTGGAAGCTGCTGCCCAGTCCCTTGCTGCAACGGCGCAGGAGACTTCCTCAAGATCTGGCGCTGTGGCGGTGGCGTCCGAAGAGGCGACGGCAAGTGTTCAAACGGTTGCGAGTGCTAGTGAGGAACTGACGGCCTCTATAGGTGAGATTGCTCATCAGGTTGCGCGGTCTTCGCAGGCGTCCGTCAAGGCGGTCCAAGATGCCACAAAGGCGGGGCAGCGGGTCGGGGCCTTGGTTGAGGCGGCCAGGAAGATTGGCGAGGTAACGAGCGTAATCTCTGGCATCGCTGCGCAAACAAATCTTCTGGCCTTA
>CAYZXV010000081.1:0-6434 GCA_964482525.1 uncultured Rhodospirillaceae bacterium
CGTCAACATTGTCCCACAGGTGGACAAACGCAAGGATGCGCGCGTTGTCGACTTAACCTATGAGATCAAACCGGGGGATCGTGTTTATATTGGCCGCATTGATATCACGGGCAACACCCGCACGCTCGACAAAGTTATTCGCCGTGAAATTCAAGTGGCCGAAGGTGACCCGTTCAACGCGTCGCGCCTGAAACGGTCGGAACAAAAGGTCAGGGATCTTGGGTTTTTTGAAAGCGTGAAGGTAGAAACGAAAGAAGGCGTCCAGCCTGACCGTTCCGACGTGACGGTTGATGTGCGCGAGAAATCGACCGGCGAAATCTCGTTTGGCGCTGGATTCTCGTCAACCGATGGACCTTTGGGCGATTTCAGCATTCGTGAGCGCAACTTCCTTGGCAAAGGACAGGATGCGCGCCTTGGGGCCACGATTTCGGGCGTGACCAAGCAGTTCGACTTTAGCTTTACAGAGCCGTACTTCCTTGATCGCGACCTCACCGCCGGTATCGACCTTTTCCATGTGCGCAGCGATGAGCAGAAGCAAAGCGCCTATGACGAGGTCAATACGGGCTTTACCACACGTCTTGGCTATCCGCTGTCTGAATATCTGCGTCAGATGCTGAGTTACACGCTGCGCAACGACAAGATCAGCAACGTCGACTCCGATGCTTCGCGCTTTATCCGTGAGCAAGTGGGAAGCAGCATGACCTCGATGGTTTCGCAAGAGCTGACCTATGACGTGCGCGACAGCAAGCTGGAGCCCACCGAAGGCTTTGTTTCCAAGCTTAAGACCGACGTAGCCGGGCTTGGGGGTGAACGTAAGTACTTCCGCGCGCGCTTGAGCGGGACGCAGTATTATTCGCCCGTCGAGAAGATCGTCTTTAGCCTTCTGGGCGAAGTCGGTTATATCGACGGCTTTGGGCAGGATGTGCGCATCAACGATCGCTTCTTCCTTGGCAGCGATACCCTACGTGGCTTTGCTTATGCGGGGCTTGGGCCGCGTGACCTGACGGGCGGCGCCAACGATGCTTTGGGTGGCAACAGCTTTGTCCGTGGCTCGCTTGAGATGTCGTTCCCGACTTATTTCATCCCGGAAGATATGGGTGTTCGTGCGCATGTGTTCGGAGATGCCGGGGTTCTTGGCGAAAACGATGAAGAGCCTTTGGCTGGCGAAATCTTCCGCTCTGACCAAAAGCTGCGCGCCAGCGTTGGCGTCGGTTTTTCGTGGCAGTCGCCGTTTGGCCTTATCCGCCTTGATTACGCCCAGCCGGTCGTCAAGCAGTCGTATGACGAAGTTGAACATCTGCACTTTAGCTTTGGGACCAAATTCTGATGCGCATTCCGTTCAAGATCGCGCTTGTGGCTTTGGCTTTTTGGCTAGGCGCAGGCGCGGCGGCGCTTGCCGCCAGTGTTGGGGCAAAACCAACGGTAGGGCAAAGTTTGGGTGTGACCGTGGCTATTGTGGATGTTCAACGCATCCTTCAAGCCTCGGAAGCCGCGCAAAGCGTGAAAGCGCAATTGGAGGCCCAACGGTCAAGATTCCAAGGCGAGATTACCAAGGAAGAAGCCGAATTGCGCGAGGCGGAGAAGAAACTTGCCCAACTCCGCCAGGAAGCAAAAACACAGGCGTATGTCGAGGAGGAGCAAAAGCTCCAGCAGCGGTTCCTCACTGTCGAGCGGCATGTTCAGGCTCGGCGCAAGGCGCTTGATCAAGCTTTTGCAGATTCGATGAATACCGTACGTGAAGCGTTGGTTGAGGTAGTATCTGAGGTTGCAAAGGCCAATGGGTTCAACCTTGTGCTTGTAAAGCAGCAGGTGATATGGAATGGCGCCGCCGTCGATATTACCGATGAGGTTTTGTCTAGGCTAAACAAAGA
The DNA here is from genome assembly GCA_964482525.1 of uncultured Rhodospirillaceae bacterium. Taxonomy (GTDB): domain Bacteria; phylum Pseudomonadota; class Alphaproteobacteria; order UBA9219; family UBA9219; genus UBA8914. Next base: position 1,872 of record CAYZXV010000081.1, read on the forward strand.
GCTGCCTAAAGTTTCTGTTCGTGTTGTCGCGGATGAAGCCGTGGAAAAGACGAGCCCTGTGCTCCGCAAGGGGTCGATCTCGACGTTCCTGGGGCAGTAGGTCGCCTCCTTTTTGTTGCGGCGCAACATACAAGTCCAAGATTTTTCGTCTCTTTTTGTCGTATCGCCTTGCGTAAGGGTGCGTCACGTCTTATGGTTGCGGCCATGGTTTCCCCACCGCTGCCGGAAGCCTTGACGTGTTCTGCGTCGGGCGTCGTGTAGTATTTGTTCCTACCCTTTTCCTTGAGGAGTTCACGTCTCATGACCAATATCGTTATTGTTGGCGCCACCCGTACCCCTATCGGTTCTTTTAACGGTGCTTTTGCGGCGCGCCCCGCGTTCCAACTTGGCGCCGATGCCATCAAGGAAGCCATGAACCGCGCAAAGGTCGCGCCAAGCGATGTGTGCGAAGTCATCATGGGTCAGATTCTTTCCGCCGGTCTTGGCATGGGCCCGGCGCGTCAGGCTGCGCGTGCGGCTGGCGTTCCCGATGAAAAAACCGCCTATGCCATCAACCAAATCTGCGGTTCGGGCCTCCGTTCTGTCGCCAATGGCGCGATGGCGATTAAGGCTGGCGATGCCAAGGTCGTTGTGGCCGGCGGTATGGAAAATATGAGCTTGTCTCAGCATGCCTGCTTCCTGCGCGATGGGTTGCGTATGGGCCCTGGCACGCTGGTCGACACGATGGTGAATGACGGTTTGACCGATGTGTTCAACAAATATCACATGGGCGTGACCGCCGAAAACATCGCTGAGAAATATGGCATCACCCGCGAGATGCAGGACATCTTTGCCGTGGAGTCGCAACTCAAGGCCGAAGCCGCCATGAAGGCCGACAAGTTTGCGCAAGAAATCGTGTCCGTCGTGGTTCCGAACAAGAAGGGCGATATCACCGTTTCGAAGGACGAGTACCCCAAGTTCGGCTCGACCGTCGAAGGGCTTGCCAAACTGAAGCCCGCGTTCAAAAAGGACGGCACCGTGACCGCTGGCAACGCGTCAGGTATCAATGATGGCGCGGCGGCTGTTGTGCTTATGACCGAAGAAGAAGCGGCCAAGCGCGGTCTGACCCCGCTTGCGCGTATCGCGTCATGGGCTACGGCTGGCGTTGATCCGGCTGTCATGGGGCTTGGCCCCGTGCCGTCCAGCCGCCTTGCCTTGCAAAAGGCGGGATGGAATGTCAGCGATCTCGATCTCATCGAAGCCAACGAAGCCTTTGCCGTCCAGGCGATTGCCGTCAACCGCGACATGGGTTGGGATATCACCAAGGTCAACGTCAATGGCGGCGCCATCGCCCTTGGCCACCCCATCGGGGCGTCGGGCGCACGCGTGCTCGTCACGTTGATCTATGAAATGCAAAAGCGCGGCAGCAAGAAGGGCCTTGCAACGCTGTGCATCGGCGGCGGTATGGGCATCACGATGTGCGTGGAGCGGTAAGCCGCGCATGCCGATTGTACGCATCGACATTTTAAAGCGTCCTGTGGCGGCGAAGCGAAAGCTCGCTGCTGCCGTCACGGATGCGATTGTCGAGGCCCTTGGCGTCAAGCCAGAGTCGGTGACGATTGTCATCGGTGAGATGAAGGATGAAGATTACGCTGTTTCTGGCGTTCTTCATGCGGATAAAAAGAAACCAAAAAAGAGAACAAGATAAACAAGGAGCAAGCATATGGTTCGGAAGATTGAAAAGAAGCGCGTCGTCGTTGTGACGGGCGGAACCCGCGGTATTGGCGCATCGATCAGCAAAACATTGCACGAGTTTGGGTACAAGGTTGCCGCGACCTATATGGGCAATGACAAGGCCGCCAAGGACTTCATGGACAAAACCGGCATCGATGCCGTTTATAAGTTCGACGTCAGCGATTATGACGCCTGTGCCGCGCATATCGCAAAGATCGAAAAGGACCTTGGGCCCATCGATGTTTTGGTGAACAATGCGGGAATTACGCGCGATGCATTCCTTCACAAGATGGACCAGAAGCAATGGCACGAGGTTATTAGCACCATATTGGATTCTGTGTTCAATATGTCCCGCCTTGTGATCGAAGGGATGCGCGCGCGCGAGTTTGGCCGCATTATCTCGATCAGCTCAATCAACGGCCAGGCGGGCGCGATGGGCCAGACGAATTATTCGGCGGCCAAGGCCGGGATTATTGGTTTTTCGAAGTCGCTGGCGCTTGAATCCGCAGGCAAGGGCGTGACCGTCAATGTGATTGCGCCGGGGTATATTGATACAGAGATGGTGCGCGCCGTCGATCCAGCCATTTTGGAGAAGATCGTGGCCAAAATCCCGGTGAAGAAACTCGGCAATGCCGAAGGGATTGCGCGCCTTGTCGCCTTCCTTGCGGATGACGCCAACGGCTTCACGACCGGCGCAACGTTCAATGTGAACGGAGGCCAGTATCTGGCTTAGGGTCCAAACTCAATTAGGATAGAGGTTCTGTTTGCATAGGAGATTGAAATGCAAAGAAAAAACGCGTAGCTGTGGTGGTCCCACAGCAAGCGGCTTTGATGCGGCAGTTCAATCTCCTATGCAAACCAGAAGGGCGCGGCCCAAATCCTCCTCGTCTTCTTCAAAAAGCTTGCTTGTATTCCAATACACGCTGCGCTTTTTTCATAGCCGAAGAGTATTTTGTCTCGCGCAGTACCTCTATCCTAATTGAGTTTGGTCCCTAACCGAGAGAGGAGGGGAAAGCCGATGAGCGTATTATACTTCTCCCACTACAAAGAGTTCGCTTGGCGGATCGACGATATCGCCACCGTTTTCTCTGATGCTCGCGCGGATGGCGTTGAAGATTCCTATTGCTCTGAATTGCTGGTGTTCGAGGATGGCAAGCCCCTGCCTTCTCAGCATGCGCCTCATGCAGATATCTTTGCTTTTGGGAATGGCGCGTTTTCGCACTGGGATGACTATATCCTGTTCTCGACGCCGGGTAATGAGTGTCCCCTGACGAATGGGAAGACGTATGAAGTCGGCTTTGCCGATGGTCCGCGCGTACCGATCAAGGAAAATGAGTCAAAGCGGCGAGGCCGCACCCCGGCGGAACTCAGCGATTATATTGGTCGTTTGCGGAGCGAGCGCGCTTTTGCCCGCAAACCGGTGATCAGCGATGTGTGGGCGCTTCACCCGCGTGGAGATTATTTCCTCTCTCGCGGGGGCGATACCGTGCCGCCGCCGCGCCACGCGAACCTGACGCTGACGAACAAATGCAATCTGCGCTGTGAAATCTGTGGCAGTCAGAAAAATCTGGACCTCACAAAAACACAGCGACACCATATGAAGCTGGAGACCTTCCGAGGTATTGCGGAGACGGTATTTCCTTTTATGGCTGAGGTTGAGCTTAACAGTCAGGGCGATCCGCTGCTCTATCCGCATATTCACGAGGTGCTTCGCGCGTTGCAAAAGCATCAGTGCTTGTTTCGAATTCAACATAACGGTACGCTGCTCTCTGACGAAATTATCGATCTGCTTGAGGCTCAACATGGGACGCTCTCGCTCTCGCTTGATGCGGTGGGTCCCGCGCTTGACGAGGTGCGGCGCGGCGCCAAATGGGCGCATGCAAAGATCGGCCTTGAGAAGCTGCTGGCCACCCGCGACAAAAAACGGATGAGCGTGTGGATGTACCCCACAATCACGGCGCGAACGGCCCCGCATATGTTCGACACCGTGAAATGGGCGCACGAACATGAGGTCGATTACGTTCTTTTCCACGATTATTGCGCCGTGGAAGGTTCAACCGAGTGTGCGGCTGACCGGGATGAAAAGAAGCGACAGATCGACAAAATCAAAGATTTTCTTGACCGTGAAGACTCGCTTCTTCGCGTTCATGACAATGACGAGGCCGTGTTCACAAGCCGCACGCCGCTTGTGAAAAAGGAGATGCCGTCCGCGCTCAAGGCGCAGTTCTACGCCTCGTATAACAGCCCGCTCGACGCCGATCATCCGCAGGCCAACCAGACGAAGATTTGCCCCGTGCCGTGGCAGAGCCTTGATATCAATATCGATGGGTATGTGTCCCCTTGTTGCCGCAGTCAACATTACCCGTTCGGGCGGATCGACTCGGCCGAGGCGTTTGCCGATATGTGGTTTGGTGATAATTACCGCAAGCTTCGGGAGTCTCTGTTGCGGAAGAACACGGGCGGCCTGCCTCTGCCGCCGTGCAAACCGTGTTTGCTTGCCAGCGCCCCGAAGGGCAGCCGGCAGATGAAGCCCATCATCTATCGCAACAACCGTACGGAGAATCCCGCAGGGTTTGTGTATGACAAACCACGCGCGGGCCTTGCGCTCCTGTTCCGTGAGCGCGCGGGGACGCCCGCGTTTGCGGGGCGTATGCCGCTTGGCCTCGACCCCACGCAATATGAGCTCTATGAGGATGACACGCTCTTGGGGCCCATCAGTACGTACAAAGAAGTTTTAGAGCAGGGCGGTGGGCGCTATGCCTTCGCCGAGCACGATAATATTTGCTATTTTTCAGCCTCGGACAATGGCGAGCCGTTATTAAATGGCCGCACGTACGAGCTTAGACGCAA
>CAYZXV010000082.1:0-3842 GCA_964482525.1 uncultured Rhodospirillaceae bacterium
TAGTGCGCACGCCTCGCACGGGTGAAGCAGTCCTGCTGAAGCAAAGGTCTGCTGCCGCCTCGTTCTTGCCCTTGGGGACGCCGTCAACGTCGGGCAGGTCGGGGTCAATGCTGCCGGTGGAGGACGTGCTCAGAATTTTCCCCAACGTCGGCTTTACGGATGCCACACCCAAGGGCAGCCCCCGGCCAAGAGCGGCCGCTCGCCCTGACTACGTTGCCGACACCCGAACGGCTGCTGCACTTTGAAACCTGCCTGATAGCCAGTTCCCGCTCGTCGGCCATAAGCGACGTTGAACAAAATCTGTACAACGCTTACTGTGTGGCTCTGATGGTTGCAGCAAAAATTCTTGTGCCATCTTCGACGGTAGACGTTGACGTATAACTCAAACCAAATTCTCGGGAGATCAAAAAGTTATGCCCATTCCCTATGTGTGTTTCACGGCACTAGTCAAAAAGTTACACGTCAATTTTGATGTCTAACTGAAACATTGGGAGTCTTAGGCTGCGCACTATGTCCTTCTCTGCCGAACAGGCCGAACAACTGAACCAACATCGGACGGACGTTGTAGCTGAGCTGCAAGACCTTCAACTTCAGATTGTTGCTCAGGGCCAACCGTTAGAGGTGACATCCCGTGTCCGCGAACACATGCTCCATGGGGCTGCGCGGAGAGTTGGTGTCATTCGTCGAAGCATCGAGAACGTCTTCGCGTTATTCCCCCCGAACACAGAGCGCCCTTTGAGTAGAGATCAACTATCGGACGTGCAGATCAACCTACATGCGTTCGTAATGAATCTATACGGGATTTACGACAACTGGGCATGGGCCTATGTGCTTCACCATGACCTGGAGGGTGTGATTGGTGATCGACGCCGCATTGGCCTGTTTAGTAACGCGACCCGGAATCACCTGCCACCAACGTTGAAAGCCTACTTGACGACGAACACCACGACCGAGTGGCATAAGAAGTACGCAAAGTCGTATCGGGATGCCTTGGCGCATCGCATTCCGCCGTACATCCCGCCGGCCGAGTTCACACAGGAAGAAGGAAGCCGCTACAACGAACTCGAAAACGAAAAGGTCGAGTGCATAGGGGGGCGACGGTGGGAAAGATTAGATCAGGTCTGGGCCGAACAGGCAGCGCTTGGAAGACCAAGCTTTACCTTCTTGCATGCCTTCACCGAAGATGAGCCACCACGACCGATCATCCTCCATCCTCAGATGCTTAGTGACGGGAAGGCAGTTGCAGAATTCGGCCATCTCTTTCTAAAGCACTGGCACGAAGATGCCCAACCCATCAATCAACCGGACGCTACGCGATGAAGCCGCGCAGCGCCTGTGAATTTGAACGTTAGGCGTCGCAAATGCAGCCAATCGAACTCAAAGCGCTCATCGAAGATGCCGTCCGACAGGGTCTGACATACCCATGGTGGTCGGTTGTCTGGGCAGCGATAGCTGCAGGAACCGGAGCGTTCGCAGCCTCTTACCTTCACCGTAAGGGCGAAGACACTGCAGCGCGAGAGAACTTCGCGGCCATCAGAGAACAACTCCGCGCAACGACAAAAGATACTGAGGAGATCAAGCAATTTCTGTCAGGCGAAGCCTGGCGCTTGCAGCGTCAGTGGACTGCGCGAGAACAGTACTACGGCAACTTGCTTACGCACTTGCATGCCTTTCGACTCGCTCTCTTCGATCTCAGTGATTACTACATGGAGCCGGGATCGGAACACACGCCAGACAGTCAACAAGGAGAACACTTCCACAAGCTCTTGGATGCAGGCCATCAGTCGTACAAAGAGGTGCAGAAACTACTTGGACCCGCTGCTTTGTATCTCTCGGCACAGGCAGTCAAGTCGCTAGAGAATCTACACATGAAGCACTGGGAACTCGCGCAATTCAGCAGCTGCACAGCCGAATACGTGAATGACGCACTGGCATTGGCGTCATCGGCATACGACAATGTCTTAGATGAAGCCAAGAAGCACCTGCGTATCTCCGATGGCGACGCCTCTCTTGTTAAGATACACCTCTCAAATAAAAACTGATCTTGAATGAATTTTTCAAGTGGGTTGTTCGGCGGCGAAGAGTTGCATACCCAGACGATCGCAAAGCAGACGGTCAGCGTGTAGACACAGGCATTAAATGGTATTGTCGCGCAGCACCCGGCTCTCTGTGGGGTTGAGCGGCCATCGGAAATCAACAGTGCGTCCTCAACCCGAAGGACTGGAAACCGAAGGGGATGCACTGGCGCACCTTCGAGCGGTTGGATACCGAACATGACGCCTTTGCCTGGCGCTGGCGTACAAAGCTGGCCGAATGCTCCAAGCTACTGGATCACGGGCTTGATGACTATTGGAAGATCTGAACGGCGACGGCAAAATCTGTTGGAGGTTCACCGGGTGAGGAATCAATCACGCCGACGTATGTAGCCCAAACTCGCGAGACCTAGCCCGAACAAGGCCAGCGTCGCAGGCTCAGGAGCCGATGTTGGAGGTGGTACGGTAGCAACATCGCCATCACGAACTGCCCGCGCACCAATACCTAATTCACGTTTATTGAGTTCGTTCGAGTAACCAAGGTTGAAATAAAAAAGATACGCGTGACTGGCGTCTGATACTAATTCAGTACCAGCCCAATACTGGTTATCCTGGATATTCTCAAATAGTGAGTTGTTGTCGTTGTGTTTCGACGCGATGCTGGTATTGGACTCGCCACCTAGCTCGTCGAAAAACAAGTGTCCTAATTCTCCATTTTTGCAGTTGTAGCCTAAGCAGGTGTCACTTGTGGGTAACCGCCAATCTTTGTACCCAAGATATCCTAAACCTTCATTGAAGACGTTAATTGCAGAAATCCATTCTAAGGCCACATACCAAGTCATGCGGCCATATATATTAATGCCTATCACACCAAATGTATTACTTGCTGCCAGATTTGCATCTTTCTGCCAAGTAATATTAAGGTCTTCATCGTAAATAAGACCGCCACCCCGGTCGATGAGGGTGGCCTGCGAGCTACCAGCGGTAAAAATGGCCTATAAATAGGGCCAGAACGGCTAGATTCTTGGTCATGACTTTTCTCTTCTTGTAAGTAATCCTGGATCAAGCAAGGTTGATTCTGAGTTTCTGATCCTTATCGAATCAGCATCATAGGACTATCCCATACGCGGACTGTAAGAGCAACGGACTGTGGTTACTCCACGGAACCTGGCTGGAGAGGGTTCTCCAGATAACCCGTACCTACTGAGTGCACTTAATCGCAGTGCTTGTATTTACGTACCGAACATTCTCTGGCTAGCTTTTGCGCTTCGGCAATCTGTTCAGGGGACATTCTGTTAGCCACTTTGTCACGATTTATTGCGGAATCGCTATTGCCTTTTGAGGCAGCTAAGTTAAACCACATATGTGCGCGAACGTAGTCCTGAGTAACACCTTTGCCTTCTTCATGCATCAATCCAAGTAAGTCTTGCGCAAGTGCATCTCCTTGCTCTGCTGCAAGACGAAACCACTTTGCTGCTTCATGGTAGTCCTGGGTGACACCCCGACCCTGGACATACAATATCCCTAAAAAGCTTTGCGCACCTGCATCTCCTTGAGCGGCCGCTAGCCGAAACCACTTCACAGCCTCTTGATTATCCTGGGTGACACCTATGCCTTTGTTATACATCCACCCAAGCTTAACTTGCGCAGATGTATCCCCCTGTTCTGCGGCAAGCCGATTCCACTTGGCTGCTTCTTGATAGTCCTGCACGACCCCTTTACCTTCTTGATACATCCACCCAAGCTTAACTTGCGCAGATGCATCCCCCTGTTCTGCGGCAAGCCGATTCCACTTGGCTGCTTCTTGAT
>CAYZXV010000082.1:3942-5701 GCA_964482525.1 uncultured Rhodospirillaceae bacterium
ATCCCCCTGTTCTGCGGCAAGCCGATTCCACTTGGCTGCTTCTTGATAGTCCTGCACGACCCCTTTACCTTCTTGATACATCCACCCAAGCTTAACTTGCGCAGATGCATCCCCCTGTTCTGCGGCTAGCCGATACCACTTTGCAGCCTCTTGGTAGTCCTGCACGACCCCTTTACCTTCTTGATACATCAAACCAAGTTTAACTTGCGCAGGGGCATTTCCCTGATTGGCCGCTAGTCGAAACCACTTCACAGCCTTTTGATTATCCTTGGTGACGCCTTTGCCTTCGTCATACATCAATCCAAGGGCAAATTGTGCAGATGCATCCCCCTGTTCTGCGGCAAGCCGATTCCACTTGGCTGCTTCTTGATAGTCCTGCGCAACATCTTTGCTTCCTATGAAATACATTAATGCAAGTAAGGATCGTGCAGATGCATCCCCCTGTTCTGCGGCTAGTCGGAACCACTTCGCTGCTTCTTTGTCATTTTTTATGACGCCGTGGCCGCCGAAATATATTAATCCAAGTCTAGATTGCGCGCTTGAATTCCCCCGAACCGCTAACGGTCGCAAAAGTTTCAAAGCTTGTGTGTAGTTGCCCCTTTTGTATGCTGAATCCGCATCCTCAAAAGCACCTGCACTCGTTAGACCATACAAGGCAAACAGGATTAGTAGTGCAAAAACCTTCTTTTTCATTGTTCGATTCCCATTGATAATTAACAAAATACTGGCGAAGTGTTATTCGCAACCTACATGTGCTCGGTCAATCACAGTGCTTGTAATTTCTTGCCAAACAATCCCTTGCAAGCTTTTGCGCTTCGGCAATCTGTGCAGGGGGCATTAGTATTGCTGTTATGTCACGATTCTCTGCGGCCCCTTTTTTTCCTTTTGCTGCCGCCAAGTTAAGCCACATATGTGCATGCATGTAATCCTGCATAACACCTTTACCCTTTGCATACATCAACCCAAGATTGAATTGAGCCGATGCATCTCCCTGTTCTGCGGCTAGCCGAAACCACTTCGCTGCCTCTTGATGGTTCTGTGAGACCCCTTTGCCTTCGTCATACATCACCCCGAGGTTGAATTGCGATGATACATTTCCCTGTCCTGCAGCTAGTCGAAACCATTTGAGTGCCTCTTGGTAGTCCTGTTTGACGCCTTCACCATTGGCATATATCAACCCAAGGACGAATTGCGCGGTTTTATCCTGTTGTTCTGCAGCTAAGAGCATCCATCTCGCTGACTCTTGGTAATCCTGATTGACGCCCTCGCCTTCGCGATATGCCAATCCGAGGAAAACTTGCGCGCGCGTGATCCCTTGATCAGCAGCAAAGTGCATCCATTTAACAGCCGCTTTTGAATCCTTGGTGACACCTTTCCCAATGACATACATTGAACCAAGGAAAAATTGCGCCTGCGCATCCCCCTGTTCTGCGGCTAGCCGATACCACTTTGCAGCCTCTTGGTAATCTTGGGTGACACCTTTGCCTTCTTCATACATCCACCCAAGAATCGCTTGGGCGGGGACATTCCCCTGAGAAGCAGATAAACGAAACCATTTGACAGCTTCTCTGTAGTCCTGGTTGACGCCTTTGCCTTCGTTATACATCAAGCCAAGCAAACTTTGGGCGCTTGCATCCCCCTGTTCAGCGGCTAAGCGAAACCACTTCACTGCCTCTAGGTAATCTTGGGTGACGCCTTTGCCATTGACATACATTGAACCAAGGAAAAATTGCGCCTGCGCATCCCCCTGTTCTGCGGC
>CAYZXV010000082.1:5801-6428 GCA_964482525.1 uncultured Rhodospirillaceae bacterium
CAGCCTCTTGGTAATCTTGGGTGACACCTTTGCCTTCTTCATACATCCACCCAAGTTTGATTTGCGCACGCAAATCTCCTTGACCAGCTAGTGGATACCAGAGTTTCAAAGCTTCCGTGTAGTTTCCGATTTTGTATGCTGCATCAGCATCCTGAAAAACATCTGCTTTAGCAAGGCCACTCAAGACCAAAAAGATAAGCAAGGTGAGCGTTTTCTTATTCATTGCTCATTCCACAAGAGTTACGGGGGAAATGGTTCAGGATCGCATCACAGTCCGGTAATTTTTTTGCCGTACTGAGAATGATTAAATGCACGCACCCGGTTGCCGGCAATCCTGATGTATTTATTTTTTTCCTACTTTTTAATTATAGCCTACTTTTTTGGTATGCATATATTGAAATTATTTGCGCATGGAAATGCGGGGTATTTTCTAAAAGCACTGGATTCCAGTGTGGAGTGAAGATATTGAACCCATTTTCTCATCCGCTTGGCGTTATGTAATTGCCATCCTAAAAAGAATAATTATGAAACCAAGAACTCATTCGCCCAATGAGTCGATATCTTAGCTACGCCCTGAATCCGTGACCTGAAACGGCGAGTTCCAGGTCTGGCGCGGGATGCGGGTGA
>CAYZXV010000083.1:0-6239 GCA_964482525.1 uncultured Rhodospirillaceae bacterium
GCCGAGGCCACAAAAACGGGCCGGATTGTCGTGCTCGCGACCGAAGGCACGGTGCGCTCCCGCGCCTATGAAAACGCGCTGCACGCCATCAATCCGGCGTTTCGGGTTGAAGGTGTTGCGTGTAACCTTCTCGTCGCACTGGCCGAAGAAGGCTGGGCCGATACGCCCGAGTCACAGGCCGTTATTCGCCGCTATCTGGGACAGATTGCGATGAAGGATTACGATGCGCTGGTTCTGGGCTGTACGCATTTTCCTGTCTTGGCTTCGGCGATCCAAAAGCTGGTTGTGCCGACAGTCCGCTTGATCGACAGCGCGCACGCGACCGCGCAATCCGTCGCGCAGGAGCTCACCACGCGTGGACTTGGTGAGGGGCAGGGCAGCGGTGCCTGCCGTTTTTATGCAACCGACGGGCTCGAGCGGTTTCGGCGCATGGTGCGTTTGTTTGCCCCCGACCTTGACGGCGCGGATGTGTCCTTGACGGGGTTATAGGTTTTTTTGGATCGTCATTGCGAGCCCCCGAAGGGGGCGTGGCAATCCATCTGATGTGCCGTAATCATCGCTCTTTGGTGTTCTTGCGCCCCATGGATTGCTTCGTCGTCCTGCCGCCGCTTGCGGCCGCAGGACTCCTCGCAATGACGTTATCTTATTTGGTTTACCATTAACCATAAAAACCTGTTTTCTTGGCCGGAAAGCCGCGATAGGCTTTTGTCCTAAACCCCTCATGCGAAACGATGGAGATCGGGATGGCAGAAGAAGTGACCTTGCGCGCAGTTTTAGAAAAACAAGCAGAAGAGAAACTTGCCGCTTTTAATGCCGCTGCAGAAAAAGCCGAACGGCCAACTTATGAATGGTATAACGGGAAAGAAGTTGTGGCCTCGCCGTTAGAGTTTGAGCCGCGCCAAATAACTTATCAGATCTCAGATAAGAATGGATTCTTGGGGAGCCTTGTTGTTTTTCCTGTGGGGCCATCTCCCAAAACGATTGTGATGATGAGAGGAAATAACGAGGCAATGTGTTTTGCTTGTAACGGGAAAGTTAAGGCGACAGGCACCTTCGACTTTCTTGCGCTTGCGGCGCCAGAGCGTGAACGCCGTGTTCGTGACGGACGCGAGAAACAACAGGTTCTAAAGCTGTTCTGCCTGTCGTTGTAAGAAATCAACATCAACGGATAGCCTTCTATCCTGCCCCATTTTTATGCACCCCGCCCCTAACCCCTCCCCAAGGGGAGGGGGAAACCACCGTATTTGTGGAAAGTAAGTTTTTTTTTGATGTTGAAAATTTTAATAACATATTTGCCGTAATAGCGTAGGTATCCCCCTCCCCTTGGGGAGGGGTTAGGGGCGGGGTAAAAGAGGGTGACGAGATAAGGCCAATCTAATACGAAAAGGGAGAAGCTCAGGGAAATCCCAATCTATTCCTTCTCCTCGCGCAAATGGCGGGAATAAACGCAGCCACAGTAATTCTGATGATAAAAGGCTTCGCGGCGGGCAAGGGCGATGGCTTCATCCGCGCCGCCCTTTTTGCGCCAGTTATAATCCCAAAAGACAACATCGTCATAAGGCTCGGCCGCCGCATGGCCGGCCGCATGAACTTGCGCTTGGTTCTTGTGGCGCGAGATAGAAAGGGTGGTCGCAAATAACGGAAAGCCATTCTCATGGGCATAAAGCGCGGTACGTTCCATACGCAGGGCAAAGCACGCATCACAGCGGCGGCCGCGTTCTGGTTCGTGCTCAAGGCCTTTGATCCGCGCAAACCAAGCGTCCGTGTCGTAATCGGTAACAATCACCGGGATTTGAAGGAGCTTTGCGAAACGCAGAACTTCCTCCTTGCGCCGCTCATATTCTTCGCGTGGATGAATATTTGGGTTGTAAAAGAAAACGGTCACATCGCGCAGCGCGGCGTGAAGCCCTTCGAGAATAGCGCCGCTGCACGGCGCGCAGCACACATGCAAAAGGAGCCGTGCGCGCGGGGGCAGGTTGTTAGGCCAAGCGATCTCGCGAAAATCCATCATGCGCTATTATACCAAAATCGCGGGGGAATAGAAACCTTAACTCTGCGCGCACCTGTAAATACCCCATATTACAAAGCACAAGGATTGGTACAGCGCGGGATAAAAAAGAAAGGAGATAGAGAAGGCATGGCGTTAGATATAGAAGGTAGGCGAAGAATGAAACGCCTGTCATTTTCTGCTTCCTTTACCGGGCCGTTTTGAATAAAGTCGCGTTTTCTTAACCAAGGTGGTTTTTGTTATGGTTAATCTATCTTCCCGTCTTCGTCCGCTGATGCAACGCGGATGCGATTTTCTTGGCTGTAAGGTTGCCGTTCTTGGCGGCGCGATGAGCTGGATTTCCGAGCGCAATCTTGTCGCCGCGATATCGAACGCCGGCGGTTTTGGTGTTGTGGCGTGCGGTTCGATGACGCCGGATTTGCTGCGCACAGAAATTCAGGAAACGCGCAAGCTGACGCGCCAACCGTTCGGGGTGAACCTGATCACCATGCATCCCATGCTTGATGCGCTGATCGATGTGTGCCTTGAGGAAAAGGTCGGCCACATTGTTCTGGCGGGAGGTTTGCCACCAACGACAGCGATCAAAAAAATCAAAGAAGGCGGCGCGAAGGTTTTGTGTTTTGCGCCTGCGCTTGCGCTTGCCAAACGTTTGGTGAAGCAGGGGGCTGACGCGCTGATCATCGAAGGGATGGAGGCTGGCGGCCATATCGGGCCCGTTGCAACATCGGTGCTGGCGCAGGAAATCTTGCCGGATTTGAGTCGTGACGTTCCCGTCTTTGTTGCGGGTGGCATTGGGCGCGGTGAGGCGATGGTGTCGTATTTGGAAATGGGCGCGGCGGGTGTGCAGATTGGCACGCTTTTCGTTTGCGCCACAGAATGCATTGCGCACGAGAATTTCAAGAAAGCCTTCATCCGCGCCGCCGCGCGCGATGCGGTTCCGACGCAGCAGCTTGATCCGCGTTTCCCCGTGATTCCTGTGCGCGCGATTGTGAATGAAGGCACGACGCTCTTCATGCAAAAACAGCGGGAAGTGATCGCGGATTTCGATGCGGGCAAACTCACCAAAGAACAGGCGCAGCTTGAGATCGAACATTTCTGGGCGGGCGCTCTGCGCCGCGCAGTGATAGAAGGCGATGTCGAACGCGGCTCGCTGATGGCGGGGCAGATTGTTGGGATGGTGAAAGAAGAAAAACCAACGCAAGAGATTCTCACCGATCTTGTGCAGCAGGCTGAAAAAGCCCTCCTTCAACGCGAACTTTAGGGCGCAAAAGGCCGTTGACAAATGTCATACAATGTACAGACAAAGTACACAAAAAAACGGTCAAAATTCGTGTTTTTTTGACCAAAAAACCGCTTTTTTGACCCCTAAAAAGGCCCTATAACGCCCCCATGACCCCCGAAAACACCCCATTTTCACCCCAAATTATCGCCGTTGATGGCCTTGCCGCGACGGGAAAAGGGACGCTGGCGCGGCGTTTGGCGGCGGCGCTCGACTATGCCTATTTGGATACGGGGCTTTTATACCGGGCGGTTGGGGTGGCGGTGCTTCGGGCCGGGGGCGACCCGGCTGATCCCGCCCTTGCTATCCCGGCGGCGCAGACGCTCGACCCCGCCAAGCTTACAGATCTGGCCAATGACCCTTGGCTTCGCGGGCCGGAGGGCTCGGAAGCGGCCTCAAAATGTGCTGTTATTCAAGGCGTTAGGGATGCTTTGTTTGCGTTTCAGCGTCAGTTTGGCACGCATCCCCCCGACGGCAAAAAGGGCGCGGTTTTGGATGGCCGCGATATCGGCACCGTGATTGCGCCGGACGCCAAGATTAAACTCTATGTTGAAGCCCGCCCGGAAATAAGGGCCCGCCGCCGCTTTCTGGAATTGCTTTCGCGCGGCGAGAATGTTACAGAAACCTCAGTTTTCAAAGAGATGCAAGAACGTGATGCGCGCGACGCGTCGCGATCTGCGGCTCCGGCAAAACCGGCCGAAGACGCGGTAAGACTTGATACGTCGGATATGACTGCCGATGAAGTTTTTGAAGTGGCGATGCGGATTGTGAGAGAGAAACAATCCTAGGCTCTTCGAAGGACAGCCAGCGTGGTGCTGGCGACGAAGGACAAAAGGGTAAGAGGTGGGGCGTTGCTTTCAGCCCCTTTCAAACCGGTTCTTCGCATAGCAACGAAACCGCAAGGTTTCAAAAACGAAAGCGGCGGTATGAGAATAGACTTGATAGCTGAAACCGAGGGTTGATATCGAATCCCCAAACTACCCTCCCCTTGCGGGAGGGTCGAAAAAATCGAGCCAGATTGGCGAAGATTTTTTCGGGGCGGGGTTTCAAGAGTAGGTTTATGGATATACCCCTCCCCGAAATTTCTTCTCGCTCCGCGATCAGAAATTTCGACCCTCCCGCAAGGGGAGGGTGGTTTGAGATGTTCAAACGTTCTTCCTTCCGCACTCGCGCCGGAGGCCTTGAAAGAGGCAGGCGCACCGACCCCACGGGGTCAGAAAGAAAATAATCATCATGGCTAAAACAAAAACGAAACGCGTATTCCGCGGCGATTTGCCGACTGAAACGAAAGCGGCGAACGACAGCTTTGCCGCGATGCTCGAAGTTTCGAGCGCGGGCGGCAAGCTTGAAGGCACCGTTGTCACGGGCCGCGTGATCGGCATCGAAAAGGATTGCGCGATCATCGACGTCGGCTCAAAGGCCGAAGGCCGCGTGCCCCTTAAAGAGTTTGCGATTCTGGGCCAACCCGCCGACATCAAGATTGGCGATACGGTTGAAGTGTTCCTGGAACGTATGGAAGACCGCAACGGCGAAGCTTCGCTCTCACGCGAAAAAGCGAAACGCGAAGAAAGCTGGACCGTGCTTGAGAAGCTTTACGAAAAAGCCGAGCGCGTCACGGGCGTGATCTTTGGTCGCGTCAAGGGCGGCTTTACGGTTGACCTCAGCGGCGCGGTCGCGTTCCTTCCGGGCAGCCAAGTTGACATCCGTCCCGTGCGCGATATCACTCCGCTCATGGGCACGCCCCAACCCTTCCAGATCCTGAAAATGGATCGTGCGCGCGGCAACATCGTCGTTTCGCGTCGCGCCGTTCTGGAAGAGTCGCGGGCCGAAGCACGCACCGAGCTGGTCTCGAACCTCAAGGAAGGCCAGATCCTGCAAGGCGTCGTCAAGAACATCACCGATTACGGCGCGTTCGTCGATTTGGGCGGTGTGGACGGGTTGCTCCACGTCACCGATATCGCGTGGAAGCGCGTCAATCACCCCTCCGAAGTGCTTCAAATCGGCGCGCAGGTTACGGTGCAGGTTATTCGCTTCAACGCCGACACCCAGCGCATCAGCCTTGGCATGAAGCAGCTTGAAGCCGATCCATGGGAAGGCGTCGTCGCGCGTTATCCCGCGAACCTGAAGATGAAGGGCCGCGTCACGAACATCACCGATTACGGCGCGTTCGTGGAGTTGGAGCCCGGCATCGAAGGGTTGGTGCACGTGTCCGAAATGTCATGGACGAAGAAGAACGTCCATCCGGGCAAGATCGTTGCGACCAGCCAAGAAGTCGACGTGATCGTTTTGGATGTCGATTTGAACAAGCGCCGCATCAGCCTTGGCATCAAGCAATGCGTGGAAAATCCGTGGGAGCAGTTCCGCGCCACGCATCAGGTTGGCCAGACGCTGTCCGGCGAAATCCGCAACATCACCGAGTTCGGTTTGTTTGTGGGTCTGCCCGGCGATATCGACGGCATGGTGCATATGTCCGACCTGTCATGGGACAAGCCCGGCGAAGAAGCGATGCAGTCCTATCAAAAGGGTCAGACGGTTGAGGTTAAGATCCTCGACATCGACGCGGAGAAGGAACGCATCAGCCTTGGCATCAAGCAGCTTACGCAAGATCCGTTTGAGGGCGTTGCCGTGAACTTTAAGAAGGGCGACGTTGTCACTTGCACGGTCACGGCCATTACGGATGGCGGGATCGAAGTTAGCCTGGGCGAGCAGTCGGGCGGCTTTGCTGGCTTCATCAAGCGTGCCGATTTGGCGCGTGACCGCGCCGATCAACGCAGCGACCGCTTCGCCGTCGGCGAAAAGGTCGATGCCAAGATCACCAACATCGACAAGGCGGGCCACAAGGTCACGCTGTCGATCAAGGCACGCGAAGTTGAAGAAGAGAAGCAGGCGATGGCCGAATACGGTTCGTCCGACTCGGGCGCCAGCCTTGGCGATATTCTGGGTGCCGCGATC
>CAYZXV010000084.1:0-6211 GCA_964482525.1 uncultured Rhodospirillaceae bacterium
CACGATCTTGGCAGAGCATATTACAAAACAGTGTGGCGTGACGTGCACTGAGGCCAAAAATGGTGAGACCCTTGTTCCTGGGCACTATTATATCGCGCCTGGTGACTACCACATGTTGTTTGAAGGATCGCCCACTTCGGTCGTTGTGAAATTGACGAAAGACCCTCCGGAAAACTTTTGTCGCCCTGCGGTTGATCCTATGCTTCGTTCTCTTTCGGCTATTTTTGGCCGCAACCTTTTGGTAACTATACTGACCGGCATGGGGACCGATGGTACGCTTGGCAGCGAAATTGTCGTCAAAGCTGGGGGTACAGTTATCGCACAAGACGAGACGACAAGCGTTGTTTGGGGCATGCCGGGGGCCGTGGCGGTATCCGGCTTATGTACGGCGGTTCTGCCAATCAATGAAATTGGTGGATTTCTGCGTAAAACAGCGCAGGGAGGGCCGTGATGAAACCCGAAGATTTTGAACTTTTCTCGACCTTGGTTAAACAAAGATCCGGCCTCGTGTTGACAAAGGACAAGGCGTATTTGCTGGAATCTCGCCTTACACCCGTTGCACGAAAATGGAATCTAAAAACCCTGGAAGACCTTGCCCAGCAGGTACGCTCGAAACGTGAAGAGCCTGTCCTTCATGATATTACCGAGGCTATGACGACAAACGAGTCGTTCTTCTTTCGTGATACCAAACCGTTTGATCAGTTTCGGAAAGTTCTTTTGCCAGAGCTCATTCGTACGCGTGAAGCGAAAAAGCAGTTTCGCATTTGGTCAGCGGCATCGTCGAGTGGACAGGAAGCCTACTCGGTCGCCATCATTTGCAAGGAAGAGGCGGCAAAGCTTCAAGGGTGGAAAGTTGACATCCTTGGGACCGATTTATCGACAGAGATGATTGAGCGCGCAAAAACCGGGATATATTCTCAATTCGAAGTCCAGCGTGGTCTCCCAATCGCCATGCTGATGAAATATTTTAGCCAGATTGGCACCGATAAATGGCAGATCAGTGAAGCCATACGCAGCATGGTTCAATACAAGGTTGGGAATCTTCTTACCGATTTCGGTGCAGTCGGCGTGTTTGATGTTGTTTTTTGCCGCAACGTCCTCATTTATTTTGATCAACCCACGAAGGCAAGGGTCCTTGAAGCCATCAGCCACATCATGGCTCCCGATGGCATTTTGTTCCTTGGCGGCGCAGAAACCGTGCTTGGGGTATCAGAGCGATTCAAACCTCTGGATAACGAGCGCGGGATGTATGTTCTCACGAACCGGCCGGATGGCGGCATGTTGGCGACAAAGAATGGCGCGGGAGCCATGCCGACTCTTACTGGAACGCACGCCACGGGAACGGTTTAGCGTTTAATATCCTCAAGGATCATAAGTGGATGCTGTCCGCCGTTCAGCCGTGCGCGATAAAATTGAAGGTTTTCTAAAATCCGTTGGACGTAATTACGTGTTTCATAGATGGGGATCAGTTCGATCCAATCAACAGCATCGATGGTAGCCAGGCGCGGGTCGCCGAATAGTTCCATCCATTGTCGCGCCCGTCTTGGACCGGCATTATATCCCGCAAGTGCAAGGACATACGAGCCATCGAACGCATCAATCTGTCGCTCGATAAAAGCGGTTCCCAAGCGTATATTGTAATCCGGATCTGTCATGCGTTCAGGATTGTAAGGCATAGCCAACTTGCGCGCGGTTTCGCGTGCGGTCGCGGGCATAAGTTGCATAAGACCCTGGGCGCCTGCTGGACTTTTTGCATCTGGTTGAAACTGGCTTTCTTGCCGGATTAGGGCATGGGTCATGGCTGGTTCAGGCGGCGTTGGCATTTCGATAGCCAAAACCGGGAACGAGGCTCCCGGCACGATCATATTTTTTTGGTTTGCCGCTTTGCTGGCTTTGACAGCCCAATCGGCGCGCTGTTGTTGATAGGCAAGTTCGAGTAAAAGAACAAACTCGACGCGTTGCTTTGCCGAGTCACACAACGCTCTAAAAAAGCGTTCGGTTCGCTTGTTGTCGCCTAAACGGTTTAACGCGTCGACAGCTCGCACCATATCACGTGCAAAAAAATCAGCCCGTACGTTTTCAGGAATGGGTGGCTCCGGTCTTGCGACGATCTCAGGGGTCGCGTCTAAACGCGTCAGGGCAAGTTGACCGTAAAAAGTCGTATTCATGATGCCAGCAGCCTCGTAGGCGGCACGGGCCTCGCTTGCATGGCCAGCAGCTTCATAAGAACGGCCAAGCCAATAATATCCACGCGAGCGACTTATGGGCGTTTGGGCTTCTTTGAGTAAGTCACTGAAATGCCCTGCGGCGATGTCGGGCTTACCAAGAAAGCGTAAAGCAAGCCAGCCGGACAGAAACTTGGCCTCTAGATAATCAAATCCCGTGACTTCACCATGCTTGGAAACAAGGTCATAGGCTTTGCGAAAGTTCTTTTGCTCCATCATGCGGCGGGCGAGAATGTGGCGCTCATCCCACCATTTGTCGGGTCGTTCAAGTTTTTTGGGCGGATTAACAAGAATCTCCATCGCCTCATTGTCCAAGTTCGCTTTGCGACGCCACTTTACGCGTTGATAGAGGAGGCCTGGATCATTTTCTAAATGCGCCGGAACTTTTCTAAGAAGGGCGTTTGCTTTTGAGGTTTCATTTTCAAGCGCAATTCGTGCCTCTGCGAGAGCCTGCCAATCCTTGTCGACATAGGGATACATAGCCCTTGCATCGGTGATATTATTATCCCATACCAATCGACTTAAACGGGCTTGGTGATCTTTGCGTGTTAAGAGGCGTCCAAACCGCGCATGGAAAGCTGTTTGCTCACCTTTGGCAAAGTCGCGTTTGATCCACCTTTCACGGACCTTTTGCACAGATTTTTCCTGTTCACCAAGGGCTTCAAGCGCCTCGATGTAACGATAAAAACCTGTTGGGGTCAGGGGCGGATAGGTCTCGAACCAGTTGGCGACTTGTCGGCTTGTTGCATCGGCGGGTATTTTCTGCTCCGCGATCATCAAAATACCGTTTAGTTGGGGCCAATCGGGATTCTGGGCTATGAACCCTGTCAACTCCTCAAAACTGTACGGCGTGCCCGGCTGGGCCATGACATCAGCCATAAGAACCTTGTTAAGGCTTGTAAAAATGCCCTTATTTATCAATTGGATGGCTGTATCGTAACGGCCTCTGTCTAATTCCCTGAACGCCTCACGATAAGCAGTAGTGGCCAAATCTTGGGCGCAAAGACCCTGTGGCAAGAAAAACCAAATGAGAAAAAGAAAGCATATAAAACGCAGGATCATGGGACCGGGGGAATCGTTATAGGAACAAAAAAGACGCTGTTGCACTAAACCGTTTTCGTCTTTTAATTGCAAGTCCGCTGTGCAAAGGCTATTGAAAAAGCCATGACAAACGCCAGCACAGACCGCCAAAAGGCTCAGAAATACATCGCGATGAACCGCCGCGCGCGCCACGATTATACCATCGTGGACACGGTGGAGGCTGGGATTATCCTGACGGGAACCGAGGTTAAATCTCTGCGCCGCGGGGAAGCAAGCATTCAGGAATCCTTCGCGAGTGGCAAGGGCGGTGAAATCTTTCTGATGAATGCATACATTGCGGAATACAACCAAGCAGGCCAACATCTTCAGCATGAAACACATCGTCCTCGTGCCTTACTGTTGCACGCGCGTGAGCGCGATAAGCTGCTGGGCTCTGTGAAGCGCGATGGGATGACGCTTGTGCCGCTTAGTCTTTACTTCAATCGGCGCGGGATGGTGAAGGTTGAGCTTGGCATCGCCAAGGGCAAGCACAAGGCAGATAAACGCGAAGCCATTAAACAGCGCGACTGGCAGCGTGAGAAAGCCCGTGTGATGAAAGAGCGGGGGTAATTATTTCTTACCGTCATAGCGACTCTTTCATTCGTGCCTTGCAATCACGGGTGTGCCCTTGTTTTCTACCCCGCTTGTTTCCGCCACACATCCCTATCGCCGTAGCCACGCATATGGCGCATAACGGGCTGGGGTTCAGCGTGGGTGGAATCCAAAGCTTCAAACAGGCTGTGCATGGTGTTCTGGAATGTTGCAAAGCGGTTTTCTGGGGCAGCAATATAAACCCAATTCTTTTCCTTCGTCGAGTCGGGTAGGGCAAGGCCAATGGCTGTTTCGTGTAAGATATGACGGGGTGAAAGTTTCTCTAGAATGTCAAAGAACGTCTTTTCGGCCAAAGTTTGTTTCGCCGGACGGAAGAGGGCGCGTTCACTCATCGCACGCGCAACATGAGGCAGGACCTGATCGCATCGCCACCGCCCCCGCGCAAGATCACAGGAAACGTGCGTATTAATCGCGCCGCTAAGGTCGGCTAGATACAGAAAATGGATCATCTGCGCGATTTCTTCGCCTATTTTTTGATCAAGAATGGCAAGGTCATCTTGTTCATACGAGGAGGCATAGGTGCCGAGCGTGAGGATGGTCAGGGAATAGCCGCCCGCGCGCATGCGCTCCATCGCGCGAAAGGTGCGCTTGATATCCATGACGTCGAGGTCGTCGATCATCAAATTATCGGCTTCTTGCAGAAGCTCGAACTGGCGAACGGCAGCCCATTGGATGCCATTAGAGATTCTAAAGGTTTCTAAAGATTGTTTGGGAAACCACACCGTTGTTGTAGCGCCTTTGCGTATGCGTTGAAGATAGGTAAAACCAGCAACAATGCGTCGCGAGGCTTCGGGCGCTCGAAATAACTGGGGTGATATAGAATTATGAATGACGCGCTGCGCGGCCATGGGATCTCCCTTCGCTGGCATAACCCAGATCAGGTTCAACGGGTATGATCTCAGCCCTCAACAACGGGCACCCCGGATAGATGAATGGTAAGCGCGACTCGTGGGCTATGTCAAATAGGGCAATAGCCCTCAAGTCTTTTGCTTAAACTTGTTTGGATTTTACTCCATCGGTGAAGCACATTATGCACCAATTTTGGATCATTTGGCGCAAAAGTTGCTTGCATTGTTGCTATGATTCTATCCCGATCAGGATGCCTGTCGCAATGTCTAAAGCGCAGCGCGTTGCGTCGCATCATAGCGTTGAGAACCTTAAAACTGCGATAGATTGTGGCGACTTCATCATTGTTTTTCATGAAATCAGGACATTGAACTGTGCCAATTTCAATGGCAAAAGCTGTGACGTCGCAGTTATTGGGGAGGTTAAGTTTAGGCCAGAAATCGACGATATCACCCGAAAGGTTCGTAAAAGAACTTGTGGGTATTGTGTCTATGGTTGGGGCAATTTCACGAACGCGTTCGAAAAGGGGATTGTTCGGTTGCGCTGTAACGACCTTTTTCATTTCCCCGTATTTAAGCGTGGGCTGGCCCGTATGTAAATCGATGTGCCAAACGTGGCGAAGAGCTCGCCTATTTACATGTTCATTGACAATTCGTTTCCATATCTTTCGTGTCCAGCTTTCGTGGTTTCCACCATAGTATAGCCCATCGTTATACTCATATTGACCTGCCGCCAAAGCTGCCCCCAAGTCGGCGACAGAGTGCTCAATAAAGGCGAACTTGAGTAGGTCTTTCCATCCTCGTGCGCCATGACGGGTAGCAAGGCTTTTGGGAGTAAAAGAAGGGTGAAGAATCCGATAGGACTCGGGTGTCGTAGGGATGTTAGTTAAATCAACAAAGTTTCGATTTGGGTCAATGTTCTTTTCATCCGTTCGTAAGCCAAGTACAGTGCCAATGGGGTTTAGAGCATGCACAAGAACTAAACGCGTGTCCGGGTTATGGAGCTCTGGGCGTTTAGCCTCAGATTCCAGGATATCTGTTTGGATTTGTGAGCCAAGCGAGAGCTCTATCCCATGAATGCCAGATGTAATTACGACTACCTGCGTTGCATCCACAGGGCCTAAGGAAACAACATCCACACCTACAGGATTAGTTTTTGATGCGTTCGGATGAGTAATGAAGTCACGACGTGCGTTTGCAGATTTTGCCGCATCCTTTAAGTCGGCTCTAAGCTGTTTATAATACATTGGCGTATGTCTCCTTGGCCTACGCAAGAGACGCTAACACCGGCAAATCTGTTTCGGAAGAGGAAAGCACTATGGTTAACGCTTAACAGCAAGGAGAAGAACAGGTCGGTTCAATAGAAGATGCTGCTTGCTGGGTTCTTGTTTGTATTTCCTGCGCGCTTTTGGTCTTTAACCATGGCTTGTCAAAAGAGGGACGGCCCAA
>CAYZXV010000085.1:0-6040 GCA_964482525.1 uncultured Rhodospirillaceae bacterium
ACACGGGTCGACCTCATTGGTTCGAGAAAACGAATAAAAACGATACCGAAAAACTTCGGCGTCGCGGCGTCTAACTTAGACGCGGCGGCGCTTGCGGGGACGGACACCATTATGCGGGATCGGGGTCACATCGCGGATCGTTGTCACGGTGAAGCCAACCGACTGCAGCGCGCGCAGCGCCGACTCGCGGCCCGAGCCGGGGCCTTTGACTTCAACTTCGACCGTGCGAACGCCATGTTCCATGGCCTTCTTGCCAGCGTCTTCTGCTGCCATCTGGGCAGCATAGGGCGTTGACTTACGCGATCCCTTGAACCCCATCAGACCTGAAGACGACCAGGAAATCGTATTTCCCTGTGCATCCGCGATGGTCACAATGGTGTTGTTAAAACTTGCATTTACATGGGCGATGCCGCTGACGATATTTTTACGTTCACGGCGGCGCATACGCTGGGCGGGTTTACCCTTTTTCTCTTTCACTGCCATAGCACAAATCCACTTTCCAAAAACTGAGGGCGGGACCTGACGCTCGCACGCCTTGAAGTCGAAGCCTCAAAGCGCGAAAGCGCAGAAACCAAATTAACGGGTGACCTTCTTCTTGCCTGCGATGGGCTTGGCCGGTCCCTTGCGGGTGCGCGCATTTGTATGCGTGCGCTGGCCACGGACGGGCAGACCCTTGCGGTGACGAAGGCCGCGGTAGCAGCCCAGATCCATCAACCGCTTGATGTTCATGGACACATCGCGACGAAGATCGCCTTCAACCTTATAGTTATGGTCGATATCTTCGCGGATGCGAAGGATTTCGGATTCCGTCAGCTGATTCACACGTTTTTCGGGGGCAATCCCGACACGCGCACAAATCTCAAGTGAGTTAACGGGACCAATACCATAGATGTAACGCAATGCAATGTGCAGAGGCTTACCGGCTGGAATATTTACGCCTGCAATACGAGCCACTGGGTTCTCCCTCAGTTTTTTAAGCGACCGGTCCAAACGCATCCAAATGTTTTGAGGATGCTCCCAGCCTTTAAGGTCATCTCCACGTCCTTCAAAAGCACGCAAAAAGACCCAACCTTGTGTAGTTATTCTTGTTCGACGATCAGCTTTCCCAACGCAAAAAGGAACCCCATCGGCCATTCTTTTTTTCAAGAAGCCGTGGAGGTTTCCTATCGCTACGTCAGAAGTCCGATGAAAACGGTCATACCTAGACGCCAACCAAGCCCCGATGTCCCACACGCGGCATCGAGAGGGCGCAGTATAAGCACCATGACGCATGAGTCAAGCCCGGTTGAAAGAGATTTCTTTCATGATAGGCCGCCTTCAAAAATCTCCTCATTTCATTCACACAAAAACGGTCTAAGCATTTATTTCTAAATGATTATTTACGTCTTCTTCCTTGCTTTTCTTCTTTTCGTTAAGCTTGGCCATCTGTTCGACCCAATCAAGATCCATCCGGTATGGAATACGAATTTCGAAGGTTGTCCCTTGATAAAGTTCGGATGAAACGCGGATCGTTCCGCTAAGCTTTTTAACCTCAAGCTCGACCGCCTCCATGCCAATCCCACGACCGGAAAGTGATGTAACAGCATCTGTTGTCGTAAAGTTAAAGAGAAAAATACGCTGGATTACGGCCTGGTCATCTTCGAAACGCCAGGATCCCTCCGGATCCATACTAAACAATTTGGCGCGGACGCGCGAAGGATCGATCCCGTTCCCATCATCCGAGATTTGAATCTGCACCCATTCACGCCCATCGTCTTTCAACAGATCGCACCCCACGCTCACAAGACCTGCCGCATCCTTGCCACGCGCCATACGAGTCACTGGAGGCTCGATCCCATGATCGATGATGTTTCGGCAGATGTGGGTCAACGAGAAAATAAATTCCTGAAGGGGTCGGGTAAGAACTCGCGGATTGCTGCCACTGAATTTTATTGGCTTAACTTGTTTATCCATTACCCCCGCAAGCTCGCGAAGTTCACGTTCAAACGAATGGAAACAATCACGGATTGGAACAGCCACGAGCGTACGCATGTAATGATCAATGACTAAAGGATCGACCTGCTGATTCTTAAGCTCAAACGCGAATCCGTAAATGTCATCCTCACCGATTTCACGCACATTACCGCGCCATTCATATTCTGTACCGATAAGACCGCTCACTTCGTCCGTGACCCGCCGCAACGCGTCACTCACTTTAAGGCGCGCCTGCTTGAGTCTTTGCGCAAAATCCCGGCTGGTGCGTATCTTTCTATCCCTTAATTCGTTTTCGACGGCATTCATAACTTCGCCAAAATCGATCAGGTTATATTGTTTCACGGCAGCCTTTAACGTGTGGACTTGCCTCAGAATCTTTGGCGCTTCGTCAAGACTGATATCATCGGTGTCTGTTTGAGCAAGAAAATCATGCACATGAGCCAGAGTGGTTTGAAACTGATTGCGGTCCTTGAATATTTTACAAATCATCTCGGCAAAATTCTGCTGGCGCTTCGCCATCTGACGGGCCGCGTATTCTTCGGTCTGGTCTGTCGCGATCAGAACGACACGAACCAAATGCCCCATTTGGTCCCTAATTGGACGATAGACGAGCGCAATTCGACGTTGTTTTTTATGATCAAAGAAAGCTGGCAGAAAACGAACGACATCGTCGAACCCAAGAGCATGGTCCGGTTGGAACAACACCTCGATCCATCCCCTGAAATCTTCTCGATCTTCCTTTTTTATCCGGAGGACATTCGCGATATCCTTGCCCGCAGGAACCGTTTCCAAAAGATCGATACAAGCCTGCGAATATACCGAACCGCAGATACCGTGACGATCAAAGAAAAAGAAACCTTGCCCCAGCGAGTTTGCCAAAACTTCGGTCGTTCGCGCCTGCTCCGTCATATGTTTGTGCACACGGAAATTCAACGTGTACATGCCGACAATGCCGATAAACGCAGAGCTTGCGATAACCCAAAAAGCCAAAGGTTGGAGAACAGGCTTATGGCCAAAAACAGGCAGCGCAACAGCGCCAAGAAGCATCAGAACAATCGCGGTCATGCCCGCAAGGGAGATGTGAACAATATCACCCTGACGCACGGCCTCAGTCAGGACTGCGCTTCCCTCCATATCCTTCTCAGGAAAAGCCTCCTCGACACTGTCGTCATCGTCCTTCATTCAGGCCGTCTCGCTTTATCAAGTTTCGTTTTCTAATTCACTGCTGGTCGTAAAGCGCCACATGGACTTGGAACAATTGGCCGTCAAGATAGAAGGGAACCACCATGTATGGCCCCCGGTGAAATTGACTTACGAAATGGCCACGGCCCGTCACGACGCTTGGGATGCCAAGTTTTAGTTCATAACCACGTCCATTCATTTCTGTTTTGATCTGGCCAAAGATCATATTGGTGATTTCCCCAACTGCATCGACGGTCATTTCGCGCGTGACCGATACAGATGGCCCAACAATGCGAGGAAGAATGTCGCGCACTGTTTCAAACGTTAGACACAGCGTCATCGTGCCTTCCAAGCCATCTTGGACCAGGCCGATTACCCCAGAGACATCGCCAACAAGAGAAACCATCCCTCTGCCGATTTCAGGCTCTCCCGCCGTAATCGTCACGTTAAAGGTTTCCTGCATCGCATGACAAACGGCACGCGATATCTCTTTCGACAAAATATCGTTCAAAGCCAAACGTTGACTTGCTTGTCCCATACCCCACCACCTTGCTTATTGAGAGAAACTATTTGCGAGCTGAATCGCCGCTTTGGCGTTTACGCTTGATCCATTCGTGAATCTCGAAGAGCTTTTTGCTGAGATCGCCGGGCGAAACCGGTTTGACAATGTAAGATGTCGCCCCAGCTTTGATGGCTTTCATGATGTTCTGCTGCTCGGACTCGGCGGTTAACATAACAAACGCCGTTTCAGCATATTCGGCCCGCGCGCGAAAATAATTCAGAACCTCAAGCCCGGAAATCGTCGGCATGTTCCAGTCGAGAAAAACAATATCATAGGCTTGATCTAGGTCTTTTGCCTTTTGAATGAGATCGATAGCCTCATTCCCATCGGCAGCGGTTTGGACATTCGTAATCTTGGCCTCTTGCAGCGTGTTTCGAACAAACTGGCGAACCAGAAAATGATCGTCGGCTATAAGGACCTTTAGTTGTGCCAACTGACTCACGACCTATCTCCCCTCTTTAAACCCAAACACACGTCTCGCCCGCCATGGGCCCGGTGGGTTCTCCACGAATCAACGCGTTATTCGCTCCTGATGGGGCGAAAATACCTGTTCATTTTTCCCACAAATACCTTTCCGGATGGTTAAAGCCCTACAAGACGATGTCTTTAAGCGGCTTTTCGCAAGGGAGGAAATTCTTATTCTTTTCCAACGAGTTGAAAAAGGATGGCCCGAACGCTTTCCATAGAGGCCATACCGTCCACGCTCTGAAGAATGCCTTTCCCCTTATAATAAGGGATGATAGGCGCCGTTTGCTCGCGATAGGCATTCAGCCGTGTAATCATTGTTTCGGCATTGTCGTCCGAGCGTCGTGAAAACTCCCCCCCCCCACACGCATCACAAACACCGACCAGCTTGGTTGGGCGAAATTTGTCATGGTATCCTTCGCCGCATTTACTGCATGTAAAACGACCAGAGACACGCTCAACGAGCTTTTCTTCGTCCACAACAAGCTCAATTACCGCATCTAGATGTCTTCCCTTCTCTGTCAACATGCGGTCAAGCGCCTCGGCCTGAGGCACCGTACGAGGGAAGCCATCAAGAATGAACCCTTTAGCACAATCAGGTTGGGAAATACGCGCCTCAATCAAGCCAACCATAATGTGATCAGGGACCAATTTACCCTCGTCCATGATCGCACGCGCCTGAAGGCCTAAAGGTTCCTTATTCTTGATTGCGGCGCGCAACATATCTCCAGTTGCAAGCTGAACCATCCCAAATTTTTCTTCAAGAAAACGAGCCTGCGTTCCCTTTCCCGCGCCGGGGGGGCCAAGCAAGATAATATTCATTGAGAACCTCTTTCCTCTTCCAACAGAATTAGCGACGGCTTGGGGTTTTTGTTTTCTTGATCAGCCCCTCGTACTGATGCGCAATCAAATGCGATTGCACCCGCGAGATCGTGTCAATCGTTACACTCACAACGATCAGGAGCGAAGTGCCCCCTAAATAGAATGGCACAGATGCTTTGGTGACAAGAAACTCTGGCAACAAGCAGATCACAACCAGATAAGCCGACCCCAGTACGGTAAGACGCGTCAACACATAGTCGAAATAGTCAGCCGTATTGTTGCCGGGACGAATACCGGGAACGAACCCACCATATTTACGAAGATTCTCTGCCGTTTCGACCGGATTGAACACAACAGCCGTGTAGAAGAAGGAGAAAAAGATGATCAAAGCAGCGTACAGAACCATATAAAGCGGTTGGCCATGGCCAAGGGCGGCGACCAAATCTGCAAGGAACCCTCCCTCTTGCTGCACATCCGTAAAGCTGGCGAGCGTCAGCGGGAAGAGCAAAAGTGAGCTTGCAAAGATTGGTGGGATTACGCCCGACGTATTCAGGCGGAGCGGCATGTGCGATGCTTCACCGCCATACATACGGTTGCCAACTTGGCGCTTTGGATAATTCACGAGGATGCGTCGCTGGGCGCGTTCAAAGAACACGCACACGCCAAGCACCGCAACAGTCAGAACAAGAATGGTCAGGATGAACCACGTCGAAAGCGCGCCCGTGCGGCCAAGCTCTAAAGTCTGAGCCATCGCCTGCGGCAGGTTGGCCACGATACCGGCATAGATGATCATCGAGATGCCGTTGCCGATGCCGCGCGCGGTGATTTGCTCACCCAGCCACATCAGGAACACCGTACCACCCGTCAGAGTCACCACCGTGCTTAAACGGAAGAAGTAGCCAGGCTCAATCACGGCACTCACGGCACCAGACGCCATGTTCTCAAGGCCAACCGCAAGCGCATAGGATTGCACAACGGCAAACAACACGGTCAAATAGCGCGAATATTGATTCATGCGCATTTGCCCCGCCTGCC
>CAYZXV010000086.1:0-5922 GCA_964482525.1 uncultured Rhodospirillaceae bacterium
CCCATTTCTGAAAAAGAAGCCCAGCGCATTCTTAATCAGGTTCAGGAAGGCTTTGAGCATCCCAAACCCTCGATCACCTTCGAAGTGGGTGAGCAGGTGCGCGTATGCGAGGGGCCCTTTGCCTCGTTCAACGGTATTGTCGAAGATGTGGATGAGTCCAAGTCTCGCCTGAAGGTCGCTGTGTCGATCTTTGGCCGTGCTACACCGGTTGAGCTGGAATACACGCAGGTCGAGAAGGTTTGATCGCTCAGGCGTTCAGTCGGTTTTTAGTTCGTGAGCTTTTGAAAGATAGTAGAAAGCGTTCTTCGAATACCAGCTGGCCTGGAAGCTTGCCTAGTCTCACTGCGTTCATCCAAAACGCGCTGGGCAGCATCGTTTTGTTCTTCCCATGTTTTGAGTTGTTCGTCGCTAAAATCTGGATGCGGTGGCAATACAGGCATCGAATATCTCCTTACAAAAAACATTAAGGCATAGAAAACCATTATATGTTTATTGGGTTAATTTTTTCATAAGAGCATAAAAACTATCATATTGATTTATTGAGATAATTTATATTTTACTGAAACCATTCGATCCGAGCGGCTGGTCAATGAACCATCCGAGACGGGGGGCGGGTGTCCGGTTCGGACTCGCTCATCAGCTCAAGGCGTCCAGCCATTTCGTTCAATTCCTGTCTAAGCCGCAAATTAGCCTCGGCCAATATCTGAAGCCGCTCGTCCTGTGTCTGCTGGTGGCGCTGCAGGCGGGTGATCGCTTCGCCCAGCCGTTGGGTCGATTTAATATGCTGGTTCGCTGTTTCCCCAAGAGCGGTGGCCAGCGTTTCCCGCAGCTTTTTCAGCCATAGCACCGCCACTACGACAAACCCAGCTGCCGCGAGTCCTGTTGAAATCATAAAGACGATGGGCCACATGCTCATGGGCTCAAGTCTAGCACCCTTTTATGGGCGCACCAAGGCTTGCGATGCATGCGCCGCAAACACAATTAATGCCTTGAAAGAAAAGGGGAAGTGGCTCCCTGGGACGGGCTCGAACCGCCGACCCGGTGATTAACAGTCACCTGCTCTACCGACTGAGCTACCAGGGAACGTGAGGCGCCATCTATAATGACAGTTTTTTATCTGCGCAACCCGATTCTTTTCAAGGGTCGTCGATCTTTATGTTCGCGGGGGCAAGACACACGTTACAGACTGAGGTTGCATTCAATTGTGTTTATTTTCAATAGGATAATACATTGTTGTGCATAAAACACACATAAGAGTGGAATAAACCGCACGTTAATACTGTTTTAACTACACAACCGTATTCTGCAGGGTGAGCGGTGGTATTCATGTTGTTTTGCTGTGGGTATTTGTCCACGTCATACATATGAGTTCTTTCAACAGAGTGCCATTCAACCTCGTCCATGTCCTAGGAGAAGTAAACATGAAACTTAGCAAAAAACTACTGGCGCTCGGTGTTGCGACCTCCGTGTTCGCAGCCGGTGCCGCGTACGCTGCAACACAGTCGGTTGGGGTGAATATTGCGTTTGATACGGCCCTTCAATTGACTAACCCTACGCCCATTAACTTTGGTACAGTACAAGCGTTAACAGCGGGAACCTATGTGATCAATACGGCCAACGTGGTTACACCCAGTGGTGGCGGTGTTGTGATTGGTGGCACACCTGCTTCGGGTATCGTGAATATCCGTGGTTCGGGTACGCAAACGGTTGCAATTCATACAGGTACTTATGTTGCGTCAAACGGTGTGACGCTGTCAGCGGCCTCGTGCTTGTATAACGGTGTTACGACCGCCGATTGTGATACAGGTGTTACAGGCGCGGCGGCACCGGGTGCTGGTGGTCGTGATTTGACCCTCGGCGTCACGGCGACAGTCAGTGGTGTGCAGGCGGCAGGCACGAGCGCCACGCCAAGCTTTACCGTGACGGTTGTTTACGGCTAATCGCGTTAAGTTAAGCAGACCAAAAAAAGGGGGCGAGAGGAAACTCTTGCTCTCTTTTTTTATGAAATGTTAATACTGTCGTATGGGAAGATTCGCAGTTCTGCTATTTGTCGTCGGCGCATCATGGTTTTGCGCAGGCGCGGCCTATGCCGAAACCACCATCTCAATTGTCGAGGCCGGAACTCTGACCTTTCCGACCATTGGCATTCCTCAATCGGGAACCTCCACCCTGGCAATTAGCCCGATGAATAGTTCGACTTCTGGCAATGCAGAGGTTATTTACGGCGCGGCAAGCCGTGGTGTCTATCACCTGTCGTCAGAGGGAGAAGGGGGCGTATCGATCTCAATAGACGTTGCGGTTACAAACACCGGCACGAGCGGTGCATCCTTGGGCACGTTCAAAGGCCTTTATGGCGGAACGAGTATCGACTCGTTCCCTAGCCAATCTTTGCCGATTCCTGCTCCCAAACCGTCCTCTACGCCCCTTTACCTTGGGGCCACCGTATCGGCTGGGCCATCGGTCCATGTGGGCAGTTCTACAGGCACACTCGCCATCACTGTTTTTGTTCAATAAAGGAAGGATCCAAAATGACCTTACGAACCTTGAAATCTGCGGCCCTGTTAGTTGCTTTGTGCTTGCTTCCGGGCGCAAGCTGGGCCGCAAATGCTGGTCTCCTGCTCTCGCCGACGCGCGTTGTTCTTGAAAATGGGGTGCGGTTCGCTTCCGTGACGGTGCGTAATAACGGCGATGGTGTAGGCCGCTATAAAATCGAGCTCACCGATACGGTCATGACTGAAAATGGTGGGATCAAACTTAGGGAAAATGGTGAAAAGGACGAGTTCTCTGCCTTGGATATGATAAGCCTTTCGCCGCGAAGCATGACGTTGCGCCCAGATGAAAATCAAAACATTCGTATTTTGATCAAGGAAAAGGCCGACCTTCCGGATGGCGAGTATCGTTCGCATCTGCTCGTCCGTATGACTGAAAGCGACCTTGAGCCGTCCAAGGACCCCATAGCCCAAAAAGGGGTTGGAATCGTGCTAAAACCTAAAATGACGACCGTGATCCCCATCATTATTCGAAAAGGCACCACAAATTATAAAGTTGCGCTAGAGGATGCGCAACTTGGCAGCCGCGAGGTTGAAGGCAAGGCGGTCCCAGAAATCAGGATGAACTTTAGCTTTTCTGGCAATCGGTCATTGCTCGCGGATGTCAAGGTTATGCATATCGCGCCCGACACAAAGGAAACACAGGTGGCGTGGTATCGCGGCATCGCCATTTATCGGGGCTTGACCAAACGGACTCAGACAGCATTGCTTGAGGTTCCCCCAGGTCTTGATATCCATAAGGGTAAGCTGGTCGTTTCGCTTCATTCGCAAGAGAATGAGGGCAGTCAGCTTTTGACCAGCAAAGAAATAGTCCCCTGAAAACACGTGCGAATCAGGGGGAATACCTTTGTATAGTTAATGCGAATCGGTCTAATCATACAAAAGCGTGTTAACGACACCTTAAGGTATGATTTTTGATGGATCGATTCATGGCGGCGCGGCCATTCCAACACCATGGTTTGAAGGGCGAGGGACTCGATGAGACCTAAGCGCCTTGCGCCTTTGATCGCGCTTTGCTGTTGCTTAGCGGCGGGAATAGGTTGCCTGCCATTCGCACGCGCTTGGGCGCATGAGGTTAAGGCCTCGCCGCCTATTAAACCACAAAGTGGGTTTGATCGCGTTGCTCCGATCCAAGCCACACCGCGTCCCGTGACACTTACTGCCTCGGTCAACGACGAAGACAATAAACAACCGCTTAAAGCGGTCTGGATAGGCGCGCAAACCTTCCTTGATTTCAAAGATGTTTTGGATCTTTTGGGGTTTCCTATCATCCTTGATGGCAAGTTGTCCGGCGCGGCCGGTTTTTTTGTAAGCCCAGATAAAAAATTCATATTGGATGTAGAGAGCGGCGCGCTACGCATCGGCTCCGTCCGAACTACGGTGGATCAAGCCATGATCCACAAACGCGAGAACCGTTTGTATGTTGAAAAGAAAACGTTGGCGTCTTGGTTCGGGATCGCCATCGAGGAGAACGACAAACAAGCAACCCTCCACCTGTCGACCAGCTTTGTAACTGCCGCGCAAGCCAAAGCGTTACGGCAGAAAAAAAGGGAAGGGATCTTGGGCACTACAGCGCCGTCATCGACAGATATGGCCCCGCAAACCCATGATCTGCGCGGTATGACGGGTGCGGGGTACGAAGTTGAACTTTATCGAGGAGATAAGTTAATTGCCTTTCAGTTTGCGGATGAACGCGGACGTTATCATTTTGCCAGCGTACCGCTTCAGTATGGGCCGAATGCTTTTCGTGTGCTTCTTTATGGCCCACAAGGTCAGTATGGCGAAAAAAGTGAGCAAATAACAACGCCATGGCCCCCGACACGAAAACAGGATACCACGAAAACCGATAAGGCAGAGGATACCAAAAAGGAAAAGATCGTTCATGAGGCGAAAACAGCGATGGCGCCTGCCTCCTCGCAAGAAAAGAATAATTGGCCTATACAGCCAACCAATTGGAAAGGGCTGGCCGTCGAACGCGAAGGCGCGGAAATTGGGGCGATCGATGCGTATATCGGGGCCCAAGGTGTATTTTTGCGATTTGACTCATTTCTGCGCCATGCGGCGGTTCCCTTTGCCCAACGCATAAATTCTTCGCAATTTGAGATCCAGCTTGAAGGAGGAAAGACCCTATCGCTTGATCTGGAACGGCGAGTTTATAAAGACGATAGCGGCGAGCATGGGCTGCTATCAAACGATGCGTTTAAAAACGAAGATGTTGTCTATGCTAATACGGATCTTCTCTATCGCTTGTTCCCATCTTATGGGTTTATTGTTGATCAAACACAGCGCAAACTGAACTTGCCAGAACCTCCTAAGTTGACCGCAAGGGATCAGGTCCGCACAGATCTTGCGCCCGTGCCTCAGGCCGCGCCGGTTGTCCCTGTCATCGTCGACGATTCCAGCGGCGCGGCGACAGTCACCGGTGCCCCACCTTCGCAGCCGCAGCCGGAAGGTAAAGACGTGCTTCATATTGAAGAAGCACAGACCGGCCAGAATGCTCTAGCCCCGAAAGAAGTTAAGGAAGAGCCTAAGAATGGAGAACCGCTTATTCTTCAGCCGCGTTTAAAGAAAATGGCCCCAAGCGATCTGTTTATCGAGGCACTGGATTATGGAGAGCAGGTTTATGTTCCCTTTGGAGAGATGATCCAGATTCTCGATTTTCCAATCAAGCTTGAGAAGGATGAGACGGAAGCCTCTGGGTTCTTCTTTTCTCAGGAACAGTCGTTCAAGTTGAATCTGCATGCAAAGGAAGTCAGCTATGCCGAAAAAAGATCGACGTTGACAGAAGCTGAGGTTCGCAGGGTTTCAGACCGGCTCTACGTTAACGTTACGGCCTTTTCCGAATGGTTTGGTGTGACCTGCACCATCGATCGAGGGCAGGGCATTATTCAAATCACCACAGATAAACTGTTTCCAGCCGAGGAAGCTGAGGCTCGGCAAAAACAATGGAACAAACTTTTGACCGCAATGAATAAAAAAGAGGAGGAGTTCCCGGTTTTACAAAATCCTTATCGATTATTCAGTCCGCCTTCTCTTGACGTCACCTTGGGCGGCCAGCACACGCATATGACCTCAGGAGAGAATGAGAACCCAACAGTCGGTTCTTATAATGTTCAGGGCGCGATGGACCTTGGTTATATGACGAGCCAACTTTACCTTCAGGGGAGTAGCGACACAAAAGCGATCCAAGCGGTGCGTTTCCTTATGGGACGCGAAGAGCCTGAAAGCTCGTTGTTTGGTGTCCTTGGTGCAACAACCTTTTCCATCGGAGATGTCAACTCCCCATCAATCAACTTCCTGACGACAAGCGATCAGGGTCGCGGCGCGGTGATCAGTAATCGCGCCATTGGTTCTGCCGAGAATTTTGATGTGC